>CANCQD010000017.1 GCA_947380285.1 Burkholderiaceae bacterium
AAGAATTACTTCTTACGCTTGTTAACTGAATCTTTAAATGCTTTACCAGCAGAAAACTTAACAGTTTTTGCAGCAGCAATTTTGAGTGGCTCGCCAGTTTTTGGGTTACGACCCATACGTGCAGCACGTTTGCCAGAAGCAAAAGTACCAAAGCCGATCAGTTGTACTGAGTCACCTTTAGTAACAGCTTTAATGATTGTCTCGATAGCAGAATTCAATGCGAATTCAGCTTTGGCTTTAGAAATCTCCGCGTCGTCAGCAATCGCTGCGATTAGTTCGGCTTTGTTCAAGTGAAGCTCCTTATAGATATTGATGTCAGCGCACATTACGCTTACATGATTTTAACCACAAAAAATTATAAAAATAAAGTTGCGCTACAGCAATTTTTTACTATGCCTACAAATTACTCATCCAAAACGGTGATATCAGAAACAAAATACTCGGTATCGCCAAAACAGGTAGTTGGTAAACCAATATGTTGCTCATACTTTAGAGCAACTTTTTTACCCAGATTAGCATTTATTTTTTGCGCCACAGCATCTTCGCGCACCGTGAACAGGAATTTTTCCGACATAGTACCAGGCATAGAAACCATAGCTAATTCACCCTCCCAGGTTTTGCATATGTAGCCTCGATTTGAGAATTTCTGTACATATCCTGCGCGCTCACCGCTGCCATAGCTCCAATTTAGCATTCCCCATGTATAGGCTGAAATACCCACTAACCCTATTAAAACAAGGCTTAAGAGCCACCTTATAAAGCTATTCATAAGAATTTCCTTAGTAAATCTCCACACAAACCCTTAGCAGGCCCTTATATCTTCTATCTGAAGTATATGGGCTTCCCAGCAGAAGAAATAGTCTATTTAGCGGCAACATACAAATTAAAATATGGTCAATAACCTCACTTAGACAAAACCCATGGAAATTCGCCACATCATCTTTTTTATTTTTGTAGCATCAGCGGTCTATGTTTATTTCAGGGGGAAAGTTCGTTTCGGGGTTGTCAGATCTCTGACCGACTACCAGGTGCTTTTGGCCCCAGTAAACGCACTTTTATATTTATTCTCAAAAGTGAAGCCTGGCGCCTTTATTCCAGTTAACCAATTTCCTGAGATGCAGCCTATTCAAGATAATTGGGAAACTATTCGCCAAGAGGCGCTCTCCTTGCAAGAGGGGGGCTCAATTGCAGCGGCGACTGGATATAACGATATTGGCTTTAACTCTTTCTTTCGCACAGGCTGGAAGCGTTTTCATCTGTGCTGGTATGGAAAAGAGGTGCCTTCAGCTCAGGCAAGATGTCCGAAAACGGTTGCATTGCTTAAATCAATCCCTTCGGTCAAGGCGGCCATGTTTGCCTCTCTCCCTCCTGGAGCAACGCTGGTGCGCCATCGTGACCCCTATGCTGGCTCCTTGCGCTATCACATTGGCTTAGTAACGCCCAATGACCCTAAATGCTTTATTGATGTGGATGGGGAGCGCTATTTCTGGAAAGATGGTGAAGCAGTGATGTTTGATGAAACTTATATTCATTTCGCTGCCAATGAAACCGATCAACAAAGAATTATCTTGTTTTGCGATGTCGAGCGCCCGGTTTACACCAAAGTAGTGGAACTATTTAATCGCTGGTTTGGGCGCTATGTCATGAGCGCTGCCTCATCCCAAAATGTTGAGGGTGAAAAAGTAGGTTTTGTAAATGTTCTGTTTACCTATTTTTATCAACTTCGTGCACAAGCCAAAAAGTTGAAAGCAAAACATCGCTCTATTTATTACGTAGGCAAGTGGGTTCTCATTCTGGGAATTTTATGGGCTATATTTTGGTAAGTCCAAAGATGGGTTTTAGGGGCTTAATAACTGAACGATTTGCTCGGGACTAATAGGGCCCCAAATTTCCACTCGTTTCTTGCGACTATTTTGACCGGAAACAAATTGAATCTGCTTTTGGGGCACCCTTAGTTGCTTTGAAAGCCAAGCCAATAAAAGCTCGTTGGCTTTATTTTCAAGGGCTGGTGCCTGTAGAGAAATTTTTAAGCAGCCATCATGTAGGCCAACGACCTTAGTCACCTTTGCCCCTGGTTGGCAATGTAGGTTTAAGGTAATTCCGGTGGGGGTTTGTTTTAACCAAATAGGTGTCATCAAAGTACTTTAAACTGAAAGCATGACGATGAAGAATTCTCAAGCCCTAGAACAGCTATTTGCCAATAATCGTGCCTGGGCTGAAAGCATGGTGGCCGAAGACGCTAATTTCTTTAAGCGCCTTGTCTCGCAGCAAGCCCCCGAGTATCTATGGATTGGCTGCTCCGATAGCCGAGTACCAGCAAATGACATTGTGAATTTATTACCCGGTGAATTATTTGTTCACCGAAATGTTGCAAACGTAGTTGTGCACACTGATTTGAATTGCTTATCAGTTATTCAATTTGCCATTGATTTACTTAAAGTAAAACACATCCTGGTGGTGGGTCACTACGGTTGCTCCGGTGTCCATGCAGCGTTAACCGATAGACGAGTAGGTCTAGCTGACAACTGGTTGCGTCATGTGAAGGATGTACATCAAAAACATGAGCGTTATTTAGGTGACGCGATTCCAACCCCCAAACGTCAAGATCGGCTATGTGAACTCAATGTCATTGAGCAAGTGGTTAACGTATGTGAAACAACCATCGTGCAGGATGCTTGGGCACGCGGGCAAGACTTAACTGTGCATGGCTGGGCTTACCGCCTAGAAACTGGCTTAGTAAACGATTTGGGAATGTCCAGTAGCTCCATTGAAGAGATGACTGAACGCTATGCTAAATCGGTAAAGCGCTACGAATCAGAACACAACTAAGTTGCTTAAGACATTTTTGAACTATCTAGGAGTTGCTTTTCTTGAGCTCCTTTCAATACTCCCATATAAGCTGTTAGTTTCTATTGGCTACGGTCTAGGCTATATAGCTGCACACATTCCGAGCGATAGAAATCGAGTAGTCAAAACAAATCTGCATTTATGTTTTCCGAATTTAAGCTCGGCTGAAATCGATAGTCTTGCTAAAAAACATTGGCGATTGCTAGGGCGCAGCTTAGTAGAGAAAAGTATTATCTGGTGCGGAAGTGCAAAGCAGTTAAGCAACATGATTGAAGTGAAGTCGGCAGTCGATCTTTCTAGCAAAGAGCCACGCATCTTGGTAAATATGCATTTCACAGGAATTGAGGGCAGCATTATTTTGAGTGCGCTCTCCAAAGAAAAGCATTGGCCACGTACTTCAGGATTTTTCCAAAGGATGAAGAGTCCCTTTTTTAATAAGAGGATTGTGGAATGGCGCAATCGTTTTGGTGGCAACTCGATTGATCGGCAGGGTAATGCTAAAGCAATCATTCGAGAAATTCGTAATGGGGACTTCATCATCATTGCGCCTGACATCGATCTAGGCCTTAAGGATTCTGAATTTGTGCCATTTTTTGGCATTCAAACAAACACCATCACTACCATCTCTCGTTTAGCAAGAATTACTGGTGCTGACGTATGCTTGATGACCACCATATTAAAGGCCGATGAATCTGGCTATCTTTGCAAAATTGGCAAACCCTTAGAAAACTTTCCTGGAACAGATCCCAAGTCAGACACTGCGCGCCTAAACCAATATTTTGAAGCTGAGATTCGACTACGACCGGCTGAGTACTATTGGGTGCACAAGCGCTTCAAAAACCCGCCAGACAGTGGCCCAAGCCCCTATAACCCTTCTAAATAGAGGTTATTTACCCTATCATTAAGGGATGAGCGAACGTATTGGGCTATTTGCCGATCTCCATAGTAATTTAGAGGCCTTTGAAGCCTGTATGGCTCGCGCTGAAGAACTTGGCGTTACTCGCATGGTATTTCTAGGCGACCTCGTGGGCTATAACGCTGACCCAGCAGCTATTCTTGATCGCATTGCGACCCTCGTAGAGGCCAAAAAAGCCATTGCCATTCTTGGCAATCACGATGAAGCGGTTTTTAAAGATTGCCGCGATCAAATGAATGCTAGCGCTAACGCAGCCATTGAGTGGACTAAGTCTCAACTAAAAAATAGCCATGTAGATTTCCTTAAAAATCTTCCTCTCATCGTTCAAGAAGAAAATGTCTGTTTTGTGCATGCTTCTGCACATAATCCAGCTGACTGGAATTACATTACTGACAGCATGAGTGCCTGGCGTTGCGTACAAAACTCTGGGAAAAGTTATACCTTTGTAGGTCATGCGCATGAACAAGCGCTTTTTTATCAAAGCGCTGTTGGAAAGTTAATTCGCTTCGCACCACATCCAGGAGATGAAATTCCAGTACTTCATCATCGTCAATGGGTGGGTGTTGTAGGTTCACTTGGTCAGCCTAGGGATGGAAATCCTGAGGCTTGCTTTGCAGTGTTCGAACCTGAATCTGAAGTGCTTACTTTTCATCGCGTAGCCTATGATTACTTTACAGCTGCGGATAAGGTGCGTCGCGCCGGCCTGCCGGAAGAGCTGGCAAATCGCCTTATTACTGGCAAATAAAATCAATGGCAATCAACGCTGATATTGAAGCGGTAGACGATATATTTCAAGAAGGAAGGGTAGTAGACGGCTTTCTCATAGGCAAGGAAGTGCATCGCGGTGGAATGGCGAGCCTTTTTTCAGCGACCAAGGAAGGTATAGATATACCTATTCTGCTTAAGATTCCGCGAGTTGGTAGAGATCAGCCAGTAGAAAGCTTGATCGGCTTTGAAACCGAGCTCACTATTTTGCGCTCCCTAAAAAGTCCATATGTTCCTAAATATTTAGGATCCGGCAATATGGCGACACGCCCTTACATTGCAATGGAAAGAGTCGAAGGCAGGCCGCTAGAGGACTTCATTAAGGAAGGCAAAGTATTTACGATTGATGAGGTCGTCCGCATTGGCGCTGATCTGGCACAAGCGGTTCAGTCGCTGCACTCACAAGACGCTATCCACTTGGATATCAAGCCTGAAAATATTTTGATCGATGACCAAGGAAAGCTAACGCTCATTGATTTTGGTTTATCACACCACGCCCGATATCCAGACTTGCTTGCAGAAGAAATGCGCAAAGGTGTTGGGTCTGCGCCCTATATTTCACCAGAACAAGTGGCCGGAGTTCGTTCGGATTCTCGTAGTGATATTTATTCAATCGGCGCAATCATGTATGAATTGCTAACTGGTGAACTACCATTTGGCAATCCGCAAACCATGAGTGGTCTGCGCAGAAGAATGTGGGCCGAACCATTCCCCCCGCGCTCTATTCGCAGAGAAATTCCTCGCTGGCTACAAGAGGTAGTACTCAGATGCCTAGAGCCTCGCGCTGCAGATCGCTATCAAAGTGCTTCGCGCTTACGGCAAGTGTTGCGAGATCCTGAGGGCGTTACGCTGACTGAGCGCGCTGACCGAGTTGAGCCGCCTAGCTTTTGGCAAAACCTCAAGGGCATGTTCAAGGCTGCAGGCTATGAGCCCTCACCAAGCCCGCGCCCTAGCATGGGTAACTTTGATGCACCCCTGATGATTGCCGCGATCGATACACGCCAGTCAGATGAAGACTTGCGTGAGCGTATGCAAATTACCGCGAAGAATTTATTACAGGCCTACCCTGAAAGTCGCTTGGTTTGCTTGAGTACCATTAGTAGCACACCCACCTTCGAGGGCAATCAAGAAAATGAAACGGCGAGTGGAATCGTTCGCGGTCATTTAGTGCAGTTGATGGATTGGGCTAAACCACTTAAGCTGCCGCCAGAGAGAATTTCTTATCACGTACTGGAGGCACTCGATCCTGCCTCCCGCATCGTAGACTTCGCCAAAGACAATGATGCTTCTCTTATTCTGATCGGAGCATCACATAAGCTACCTAATAAGGTAACCCCTTGGAGAACCTCTATGACCAAGATTGTCGAAGAGGCTCCCTGCAGCGTTCATATTGTGAGAGCTTAAGCTCAGCGCATTTTGTCTTGCTTTTGATCCAAGATGAGCTCCGGCTCTTGTGCCTCAATCCAGTTATCGCGATTGAGCACGCTAGTTAATTGTTTGTGATCTAGTTCACCAGTCCACTTAGCAACCACAATAGTGGCCACGCCATTGCCAACCAAATTCGTTAATGCCCTGGCCTCGGACATAAACCGATCGATGCCTAAGATAATCGCTAACCCCGCAACTGGAACATCTCCGACAGCAGAAAGGGTGGCCGCTAAAACAATAAATCCACTACCAGTTACACCTGCTGCGCCTTTAGACGTGAGCAATAGCACCAATAAAAGGGTAATTTCCTGCATGAGAGTCATGGGTGTATTAGTTGCTTGCGCAATAAATACTGCGGCCATAGTTAGATAAATAGAAGTGCCATCCAGATTGAATGAATAGCCTGTTGGGATGACAAGACCAACACAGGTTTTCTTGGCGCCCAAAAGTTCCATTTTTTCCATCATGCGCGGCAAGACGGATTCCGATGATGAAGTCCCCAAAACAATCAACAACTCTTCTTTGATGTAGCGAACAAATTTAAAAATATTGAATCCATTAATTTTCGCAATGATCCCTAAGACAATAAATACAAAAAGAAAACAGGTTAAATAAAACGAACCCATTAATTTACCCAAAGAAAACAAAGAGCCTATGCCGTATTTACCAATAGTGAATGACATCGCGCCAAATGCACCAATAGGCGCAAACTTCATGATGACGCCAATCATGTCAAAAAGAACGTGTGATGTCTTTTCAATTAAGTCGAACACCATCGTTCCGCGACCGCCGAACTTATGTAATGCAAATCCAAACAATATTGCCAAGAAAAGGACCTGTAAAATTTCACCTTTAGCAAATGCATCTACAGCACTGCTCGGAATGATATTCATTAAGAAATCAGTGGTGGTACCCATCTTTCCGGGTCCGGTATATGCCGCAATTCCTTTGGTGTCTAAGCTTGCTGGATCGATGTTCATGCCTGAACCAGGCTGGAGTACATTAACCACAACTAGCCCCACTACCAAAGCAATGCTGCTCACAATCTCAAAATACAAAAGGGCTAGTCCGCCCGTTTTGCCAACCTTCTTCATATCTTCCATGCCAGCAATACCGATAACTACCGTACAGAAAATAATGGGGGCAATTAACATCTTGATGCCTTTAATAAAGGCATCACCTAAAGGCTTCATTTCCGTACCCAAGCTTGGGTAAAAATGTCCCAACAACACACCAATTACAACTGCTGTAAGTACCTGAAAATAAAGGATTTTATAGATAGGTGGTTTTTTTAATGAAACAGTCATTTCTTTATCCTTTATTGAATTATTGTCAGGCATTTTTTCATCTGAGCTGAGCCCATATTAACTCTAGGCTAGAAAATAACCTAGATGCCGGATAATGCAGGGATGGAAGAAAAAGTTCGTGTCTCAAAATTACTCTCAGAGCTTGGTCTTTGCTCACGTCGAGAAGCAGACTCCTATATTGAGCAAGGATTAGTGACCGTAGACGGTGAAGTCGTTAATGAGCTCGGTACACGCGCATTTCGCCACCAAAAAATAGAACTACAATCCGGCGCCAAAGCGCAACAGGCATCTCGTATCACTGTCATCCTGAATAAGCCCGTTGGCTATATTTCTCACTATGATGACGAACAAGAATATCAACCTGCAGCCTCATTAATTACTGCAGAAAACTACTTTGCTAGTCCACTAGATAAGGGCAGAAGCCCTCGTTTTAATACTAAGGGATTGGCGCCCGCAGGTCGCCTAGATATAGACTCCACAGGCATGCTAGTTCTCACTCAAGATGGTCGCATCGCTAAATTATTGATTGGTGAAAATAGCCCGATTGAAAAGGAATATTTAGTACGCGTCGAGGGTATGCTTTCTTTCGAAGATTTAGATCGCCTAAAACATGGCCTATCTCTTGATGGTGTAGAGCTAAAGCCCGCACAAGTTAGTTGGCAAAATGAAGATCAACTTCGCTTTGTATTGCGCGAGGGTCGCAAGCGTCAGATACGCCGTATGTGTGAAATGGTAGGCCTCAAAGTGTTAGGCCTCAAACGCGTCAGAATGGGTCGGATCTCACTGGGCCCGCTTCCTCCAGGCCAATGGCGCTTTGTAAGGCCTGAAGAGCAGTTCTGAAAGGCTTTGCACGCTTATAATTGCGTCCGAACCTAGATTAATCAACGCAGAATTACCATCGAAACCCCTAACTCCAGCACTCCAGGCGCAGAAGTACTCAGACGCCGCAGTTTTGCCATCATCTCTCACCCAGATGCAGGTAAAACAACGCTTACAGAAAAATTATTGCTTTACGCAGGAGCCATTCAAATTGCAGGCAGTGTTAAAGCTCGTAAAGCGAGTCGTCATGCAACATCTGACTGGATGGAAATTGAAAAGCAACGCGGTATTTCTGTAGCAAGCTCGGTAATGCAGATGGAATACCGCGACTGCATCATTAACTTATTAGATACTCCTGGACACCAAGATTTCTCGGAAGATACCTATCGAGTGCTGACAGCTGTTGACTCTGCCCTCATGGTGATTGATGCTGCGAATGGTGTTGAATCTCAAACTTTACGCTTGCTTGAAGTTTGCCGAGCACGTAACACACCTATCGTGACATTCATCAACAAGATGGATCGCGAGGTAAAACCTCCGATGGAATTAATGGATGAGATTGAAACAGCGCTCGGCATTGAAGTTGTTCCATTTACATGGCCGGTTGGCATGGGCAAATCTTTTGCTGGCGTGATTGACATTGCCAACTCTCGCATGCGCATGTTCAAGGCGGGCGAAGATCGCGTTACTGAAGACTCACATGCGGTGGTTGATATAAATGATCCAGCCCTTAAAGAACGTCTTGGCACTGACCTAGAAATCGCCTTAACTGAAGTAGAGTTAATTAAAGAAGCAATGCCAGCATTTGATCTCGAAGCCTTTTTAGCAGGGCGTCAGTCGCCAGTCTTTTTTGGATCGGCTATAAATAACTTTGGCGTGCGTGAGATTCTCAATACATTGGTTGAGCTTGCCCCATCACCAGGATCGCGTAAAGCATTGCAGAGAGAAGTTAGCCCCGCAGAAAACAAGTTCACAGCCGTGGTATTTAAGATTCAGGCAAACATGGATCCAGCGCATCGTGATCGCGTTGCATTTTTACGGATTTGCTCTGGGCACTTTCAGCGTGGTATGAAATTAAAGATTTGTCGTAATGGCAAAGAGGTGCGGACAAATAACGCGCTCTCTTTTCTGTCGCAACGACGCGATATTTTAGATGAAGCCTTTCCGGGTGACATCATTGGCCTGCCCAATCACGGACTACTTCGCTTAGGTGACACACTAACCGAGGGCGAGCAACTGCAATTCACAGGCCTGCCATTTTTTGCTCCAGAAATATTCCGCATGGTTGAGTCTGCCGATCCGTTGCGCTCGAAACAGCTGCGCACTGGACTAATGCAGTTGGGAGAGGAAGGGGCAATACAGGTCTTTAGGCCAATGGCCGGCGGCATCATGTTACTTGGTGCATTTGGCCAGCTGCAATTCGAGGTGGTAAGCCATCGCCTGCAGACTGAATATGGTGCAGAGGTACGTCTTTTACCAGCGCGTTACAGCTTAGCTCGTTGGGTTAGCTCTGATGATCCTGTCGCTCTGAAAAAGTTTACTCAAGAAAATATTCACCGCATGGCAGAAGATGTGGTGGGTGCATCTGTATTCTTAGCATCACACAAGTCAGAATTAGATGTAGCGCAACAGCGCTGGGAGTCTATTCAATTCCACGCCCTCAGAGAGCACGCCGGTCTAATTTATCAATCAGACCTAGCCGGCTAAAAACTCGGACCCTTCATTGAATTATTTTATTGCTTTACAGTCAAATACAGCGACTAGCTGGGTATCGCTGCTTCTGAATGAAGCAACCTTGCCGTACTGCTCACAATAGGCATTCGCCTTCTTTGTTAATTGCTCAATTGACTCACCACTACTATTTAGAAAGGTGACGTGGTTAGAATCTGATGCATCGGTATATACCGCAGCACAACCGCCCAACAAAAATATACACAATATGCTGAACGTAGAAAATCTTAATAACGCATTCATCACAAATCCTTTGGATGTAATTTAGAATTCATTAAGCCTTAACTTTTTTATAAGTTTTACAGTGATCTTGCTAGCAAGTGGTCTGTATAACACGATGCCAGCTATCGCAACCGGGTAAGCCACCAACCATACCTCAAACCAAACCCAAAAGAAATTTTCTGCGAAGCTAACACGCGCAAATGTAGTGGCAAATGTAATCGTTGCAGACATTAAGAAGCCCATTACTAAGGCAAAAACAAGATTAGGTAAATTGATCATGATCACATCATAGCGTCTGAGCTTGTTAACTGTTATTCTGGACTGTGATCACTATTGTGCGCCCTAGACAGGGGAATCTCTTGAGAAAGTCTATGAGATTCATCATTCCATTACTCTAGGAAAATTCCATGGCTGTTGGCCAAAATCAAAGAACCAGAAAAAATGACTCTATGCTCACTAAAACAGGAAAAGCCCGTTTAGGCCCCTTGAATACAGCACAACTTACCAAGTTATTAGAGTCAAGCACTAAACCCAAAGAGAAGGGCAAAATATTGCGAGCTCTTAGCAAACATAAAGTTGTTGTCGCATAATTAAAAAGCCCCGCTAAACGGGGCTTTTTACTTTCGCAGCGTATTTGAAAACTATGCCCTTTTCACCAGCATTCTTTTTCCCAGCATTACAGTCGATACAACCAATACTGCGAATATTAAGTTCATCACAGTCAGCGAATCACCAAGTAAAAAGCTAGCCGCCACCAGAGTGCAAAAAGGTTGAATTAATTGCACCTGACTGACCCTTGCAATACCGCCAATCGCAAGCCCTTCGTACCAAAAGAAAAAGCCAAGAAACATTGGAAATAAACTCAGGTAGGTAAAACTAGTCCAGGCAACAACTCCGGCATCTATATACCCTGGACTGTATGTTAACCAGCTCATCACAATATTTAGTGGCAATGAAATAACTAAGGCCCAGGAAATGACGGCGCGTGGATTCATTCTTCTGGAGAGCTCGCCGCCCTCTACATATCCAATACAGGCGCTAATTCCGCCAAGCACTAGAAGGCCATCAATATAAGTAAAGCTTCCGGAACTCTTGAGCAAGGCGTAAATAATAACTAAGCCAGCCCCTAAAAGTGATACTAGCCAAAACCCCAGAGAAGGGCGCTCTTTAAAGCGTAGAACGCCAATCACCGTTGTAGCCAGTGGCATCATTCCCAAGATTACCGCTCCATGAGACGATGACCCCTGGGTCATTGCCACAGTAGTAAAGATGGGAAATCCAAATACAACGCCTAAAGCAATAACTACAAACTTCACAAAATCCACTTTGCTAGGTGTAGCCTCTTTTTTATAGACTAGATAAGCTAGCGCTACCAGCCCAGCCAAAGTCGCCCTGCCAAAAGCAATGAAATAAGGACTGAAACTTAAGACGGCAATTTTACTAACCGGTAGCGTTAAGCTAAATATGAGGATGCCGATAAAACCAATCAGCATTCCTTTGCTTTCTTTATTCACCTTCGCCCTTTTTTAGTATTGAGTTGATTGTATTAACAATAGGTCGGGCGTGGGCTGTAATATGCAAGTACTCCTTATGAAATTAAACGCTCATATTCAGGCCATCTATCTTGCCCCCTCCGCTGGTGCGCAGATGAAATCGGTCAGTCACGCCAAGATCATTGCCGACCATGGCTTGGAGGGTGACCGCTATGCCATGAATACGGGCGCATACTCAACCGTTGAACCAATAAAAGTACGTCATATCAGCCTAATAGCCTTATCAGGCATTGAGACAGCAAATGACTGGCTATTAGCTGGCGATGAACCCCCTTTTGATGGAGCCGAAACACGCCGCAATATTGTGCTCGAAGGAATTTCTGCGTCGGAGCTTAATGACTTAGTCGGACAGCGATTTCAGTTGGGCAATATTCAGCTGCTAGGCACAGAACTGTGCACCCCATGTGAAAGGCCCGCCCAACTACTGAATAGGCCAAGCTTCATGGATGCATTTGAGGGGCGTGGCGGGCTTCGGGCAGAGATTCTTAATTCTGGATCCCTTGCTGTTGGTGACAAACTATTTAAAGAGAACAAGAAATAAGATGATTGAATACCGAGATAACGCCACCATTACTGCTGAGCAAGCCATCGATCTTTACAAACGCTCCACACTTGGAGAGCGACGCCCCATTCATAACGTTCAGACTTTTGACGCCATGGTCAAAAACGCTAACCTCACAATTACCGCATGGGATGGGGAATCGTTGGTGGGCATTTCTCGATCACTAACCGACTTTGCCTATGTGGCTTATCTTGCGGATTTAGCGGTTGATCAACAATACCAACGCTCCGGCATTGGCAAACAGCTGATCGAGGAAACTAAAGTGCGACTTGGCCCCGAATGCATGATCGTTCTTTTGGCGGCGCCCAAGGCAAACGAATACTACGAACATATTGGCTTTGAGCACAATCCACGTGCCTGGACGCTCAAAAAATAATTAAATCTTTATCATTGCTGCATGACTATCACTCGATTTTGCTTAGTTCGCCATGGTGAGACCGACTGGAATGCAGCGCGCCGTCTTCAAGGCCATACAGATATTGACCTAAATGCTAGAGGCCTCGCCCAAGCAGAACAAATGGCGTGTGTACTTAAGCGAATCAATCTGCAATTTGATGTTTTATATACAAGCGACCTCCAACGCGCAGTCAAGACTGCAGAAGCAATAGAGCAATTATTTAAAACATCTGCAATCCGCAATGTCGCACTGAGAGAACGCCACCTTGGCGCGTTACAAGGCTTAACCACTAATGAAGCTCCAGTGCGTGAGCCAGAGCTCTGGAAATCCCATCTGAGTAGAAATATTCAAGAGAATTTACGTAACGGCGAAAGCATTCAACAATTTTCGGATCGCATCAAAAATGTACTTGAGGAAATTCGGGCTCAGCATTTAGGTAAAACCATTTTGTTGGTAAGCCATGGTGGCACATTAGACATGATGTATAGAATTGCAAGCAATCAACCCCTAGATGCCGAGAAGACTGTTGCAGTGCCCAATGCCTCACTCAACTGGATCAGCCACGATGAGCTAGCCTGGAAAGTTGACGGCTGGGCCGATACCAGCCATCTAGTAGATTCGGCCCTAGATAATTTAGACCTTTAATAAGCCGGCATGGGCTTATGATGATGCAATGCAATCCTACTTTGCCTTAGCCGCAGCCCTCGTATTTGGGCTTTTAATGCCATGCTCATCCTATGCAATCACCGACGTTCCTGATGAACTTCCTGATCGCATTGTTGGAGATATCGGCGCAGCTGTTTATACCTCTAACTTACATATTGGAACCGAAGGCACTCAATCCTTAGTACTCCCTTATGCTTTTTTTGACTATCAGCGTTTCTTTGCCCGCATAGATGAAGTAGGTATTAAAACTTTTAAGCTGGGCTATGGCTACTTTGAGGTAATTGGAAAAATAAACTTAGACAGCTATAAAGTGAAGTCTTCAATCAATGGAAATTCAATTAATCGAAGCGATCCCATTCCTCTGGGCTTGGGGACTTTTCAAGAAACACCCATTGGTGGATTTTTTGTAAATGCGTATCATGATTTTGGAAAATCCAAAGGCGCTCTGTATGAATTTTTATACTTCGCCGAAATTGAAACCTATAAAAAGGTTGTGATCTATCCCCAAGTTGGCGTAGAGCGACAGTCAAGTCAATACGCTAATTATTACTATGGCATTAACCCTGGAGAGTCGACGCTTACTGGCTACACAGCCTATACGGCCGCCGCAACCAATAATCTTTTGGCAGGCCTGATGGTGGAAATTCCGGTAGTGGATAACTGGTACATCAATATTTATGGCAAACGCAAATGGATGGGTAGTGGGATCAATAACAGCCCAGTCATGAATCGTTCATTCCAAGATAATATTTTTATGGCTCTCGCTTATCGCTTTAAGTAAACAGCAATTAATAAGCCACACGTAGGTCGCTTATTAATTGCTTACCATTACTTAGCAGCTTGTAATTTATTTTGATCTGATACGCAAAAATCTACGATCACATCGGCAAAACTTAAATAGCGAGAATTGCTTTTTCTAAAGCGATCAATCTCAGCAGCTAATGGGGATGCAACACCCTTGAAGCTAGCATCTTCGTAGCCAGGATGATATGGAGCCTCTTCAACAAATTTGTTTGTCATACGTTTACCTTAATTAGTTAGCGCCTCAAAATAAATCATTTCGGGGAATACTGGTGAAATAAAACCGTAATAGCGGTGCGATAAAAATAAGCGAACTATTCGATCAGAATTTGCATAAAGATTCCCCCAAAGCAGCCCATCAACACATGGCCATGCCACATAGATGGATGCCGCTCCCCCTGTCCTTGATACCTGAGAGATTCACACCAAGCCTTGCTTAGTGCTTGCTCCTTCGGTGCACCATAAAGATGGTGGCTCTCCAGACGGCTATTTAGGATAAGCAGTACCTTCCTGGTGGATACCTGAGCGTTCATGGGAGTTTGCGCCTTCGGTGGAGGGAAGCCCCTCGCTCTCCTGCTTATGAAAATTATAATCTGATGATACTTTTATCAAACTAATGATTTATACCAATATTTGCTTAAAAAGACATTGCGAGAATAGAGAGGCCCGAGATGAGCATTACCAACTCCATCAGTAATAGAAATTTCTTTTCTGGCAATGCGAGCACAATTCTCTTGGAGAAAATAGAGCCAACTAAGACGAAACTACCTATCAGAAGTCCTTGAATAATTGCGGCCGTATTCAAAAAACCTAGCTGGTGAAAAGTTATGCCCTTAGTAAATAGAATTGACAAAGTGCTGGCAGCCTCTGTACCCAAAAAGGCTCCTTTGCTTAGGCCATATGCCAAAAAGAAAGGTGTGTTGATGGCGCCTGTTGTTGCTACAAGGCCTGTCAAATACCCAATGCCAGCGCCCACTAGGCCCATCTGCCAAAGCTTTAAATAAAAATTCTTTTTACGCATCCAACGACGAATCGGGATGAGTAAGATTAAAAATATTCCTAGAGTAATTTCAATGAAGCGCTCATCAAGCTGCACTAGAGTATTGACACCTAGCACTGTGAATGGAATTGCTGTCAGACTATAGACTAAGCAAACTCGCCATTGAATCACGCTCCACCACAAAAAAATACGCGAGAGATTTGCTACTGTGGCCACCAATGCGATTACAGGTATCGCCTGGATTGGCCCATAGAAATAAACCAAGGCCGGCATCAATATGATGGTGGTCCCAAAACCAATAACTCCACCCAAAACCCCTGCACCTAGGCCTAGTAAGCCCAGGACCAAGGCCTGAATAATCAGATCAGACAAGCCGGTTATCTCGATTCAATTTTTGAAAATTGCTTAGCGTCCCTGACAATCTACAGGCATCTCCCACATAGGCTTGCCACTGTAATTGCAATTAACGCCAACTGGAGAGGTAGTGCTTGCTTGGCAACCACTTAAGATCAAAGCAAATAAGGATACAGCCAATGTAATGAATGTTTTTTTCATGTTGTTTTATCTCAATTAAATTAATGTTTTATAGATGCCGGTTAATGCACTGAATGATCAACCAGCGAACTTATACGCGACCCATCCTAAGTTTAAAAAAACTAACGCAATGAGCGTGAAAAAAGTAAATTTCATTCCCAGTACGCGCTTACTGAAATCTGGTGGAGGAGTATTGATGCCCTTTGCATGTATCAAACGCCCAATAATGATGGCAAAAGAAAGCTGGATCAAGATCATTGTCAGCAAAGAAGCAATGATTGAAGTGACCAATAACATTGATTATTCCTTAGATAACTTCTAGTACCTTACTTAAACAATTGCCCTCGTAATTTGGTTTTTCACCAATCTCTTCAAAGGGGTGCCCAAGACGGTTAACCCAAAAAACATCGAAGCCATACCACTTAGCAGCTAGAGCATCCCAAGCATTGCTCGACACAAATAGTATTTCTTCTTTCTTAACCGGAAATGCCTTTAACAGCAATTCGTAGGCCTGTGGGGCTGTTTTAAATAAATGCACATCCTCAATAGTGACCACTTTATCTAAGTAAGGACTTAAGCCATTACTCTCCACTACTGTAGCCAGCATCTCTCTGCTGCCATTGGACAATATAGCAGTAGAGATTCCTTTGCCGTTGATAGCCTTAAGAACATCGAGGCTGTCATCAAAGCCAGTGAGCTTGGCATACTGATCCATGAGACGCTTTTCGTATTCGGTATTGAGATCTAACCCCATCCGCTTGCAAACATAGTGCAATGAGCGAATGGTGAGCTCCCAAAACGGCAGGTAATACTTACTACCATTTGGGTTGGGGTCGCTCATGGTCACAAGTCGGGTGTATTCAATTTGGCGATCTCGCCACATTAAAGCGAAAGCCTGTCCATGCCCTGGAAATAATTCTTCTGCTAACTGTCCCATGGAATACACATCAAATAATGTTCCATAGGCATCAAAAGCGATTAGCTTGTACATAAGGCTCCCAACTCGTTGATAAAATTTGTATTGTTATTCGAAATTATTTTCGCCGCTCCATTCTAGTTAGTAGCTCCGGGGCTAAGCGTGCCTAACTCTGGTGACGCCTCAAATAATCAAGTACCCAAGCTGGGTCACTATCACTTGGGAAGATGGGATAGTGAACTGCCTCAATCACACCATTATTGGCGATTAGCGTGACTCGCTTTAATAAAGTCATCCCGGCTGCCACAAAGGTTGGCATATTCAACGCCTTTTGAAATTGATAGCCCTCATCACTGACAACAGGAAATGGCAGGTGTAGTCTATCGGCCATCTCTTTTTGATATTCGGTGGATTGAACACTTAAGCCGATAACTTCAGCATTCAACGCTTGAAGCTCTTGATAGTGATCTCTAAATGAACAACTTTGAGGGGTGCAGCCTCTTGCCCCAGGAATTTGATCCCAGCCATCGGGCAGAGCAATATTAGGTTGCCCTGTCATCGGATAGCAGTAGATAACCAATTTGCCCCTGATGTCGCCAAAATTAATAACCTGACCATTGGTAGCATTTAAAGAGACGTTGGGTAAGCGCACTCCCTTCAAATGATTGGTCGAACCATCGTCTTGTGGAATGGGCAGGTCTGTGGGGAGTTGATTGAGATTTGTCATAGATAACTACTATACAAAACAAAACCCGCAAATTGCTTGGGGAGTAAATAAAAAGTCCAAAGGTGGTCTTGGTATTTTTTAGTGGTGGAGCGCAGAATAAACCGGAGCCAAGGACCTCTCGATCCTACTTTTTAGCCTTATATTTGCGTACAGCCTCTTTTAGATCCGAATATTCCTCGCATCCAAAGGTACATAGCTTGTCTAGCCTGGCTAATAAGGCCTCCGCTCCTGGCAAGTCATTATTCATTAACTTTAGCATTCCATAATATTCAAGAGCCCCGCGATGATCTGGGTCTATTTTTAATGCGGCTTGATAATATTTTTCTGCTCCGGCTAAGTCCGGCGGTTGTTTTTTACGAAGACTATAGCCAAGTAAATTATTCCAATCGGCTGAACTTACTTCATTAGCGGACCGTAATTGCTGTATTGCCTGATCGTATTTTTCAGCTTTAATACTTGCCCTTGCTTGAGTTAGCCAAGCTGGATCTTGCTTGGCGGGAGAGCTATCCGCTCCGTGAGATAACCCAGCCATTGAAAGGAACAATATGGCCACTAGAAGTATTTTTTTCATTTGAGGGTCTTTAGTTAGGGATCTGTCTTTTATATACCGATTTGATAAGTCTCGCTTGAAAGGGGAAAATAAAAAACATCCGACCCCAGTTTTAGCGCTTCTTGGCAGTTGGAGTGCCATCTAGAGGCTGTCACAAGCTCATTCAAGATGGGCTTAGGCATTGTTCACTTCTCTAAATTGTATGAGGGGTCTTTTTCTAAACAGGGTCAATATGAGTCATAACGCTCAAGACCGGTAATTGTTTTTTGATTTGGTTGCCAGCATTTAGAGCAATATCATGCCCAACTTTTACGGTGGCATTTGCATCCACATCAATATGAACATCCACTAGAATCATGTCGCCCATCTTGCGCGTTCTTAGGTCATGAAAACCTCTAACACCTTCGGTAGATTGAATAATTTCTTCTATTTGACGAAGCTCTTCTTCCGAGACCGCCCTGTCCATCAAGTCATGCAGGGCATCCCAGCCAAACTTCCAACCCATTTTTGCCACCATTAAGCCAACGACTAAAGCGCCAATAGCATCAAAGATGGGGTGCCCCAATAAAGCGCCAACAATACCAATAGAAACTACCAATGAAGAGGCCGCGTCTGATCTCGCGTGCCAAGCATTGGCTACTAGCATTGAAGAGCGTACTCGCTTAGCCACTGCCAACATGTATCTAAAAAGCAATTCTTTGGCAATCAAAGAAGCCAATGCTACATACAAAGCAAGGATTTGAATTTGTCCGGCCGGCACTGGATTGACAATCTTTTCTCCGGCCTTAAAGAGCATCCCGGCACCAACGGCCAATAAAGAAATTCCTAAAAATAAAGATGCGGCAGTTTCGTATCTCTGATGTCCGTAATGGTGATCTTCATCTGCACCTTTTGCACTATGGTGATTAGCAAAGAGCACTACAAAATCAGCAACTAGATCTGTCGCAGAATGAATACCATCTGCAATCAAGCCCTGGGAACCAGACACAATCCCTGCAAATACTTGAGAAACTGTTAAGCCGATGTTAACAAGGACGCTAACTAATGTGCTCTTCTTCGCGGCCGCTTGCTTAACGGGCGTTTGTGATTCGTGATCTTCTATTTCATTGTCCATAAGCCCATACTATCAAATCAATAAGACCGTCATTAATGCTAACTTACGGGGTCTTTTTACGATTAGTAATTTCTTTGTTAATTTCTTCAAGCATGGCTTTATCGGGTGCACCCCAATTTCCGCCTGATTTATTCACCATGTAATTTAAGGCTTCAGCAAATTGTTCAACTGAGAGATCTTCATTGCCACCTTTTGCCGGCATTGCTCTTACGCCGACATAGCCATGAGCAGTAATAATGACCTGACCCTCACTAATTAGTTTTTTCCAAGCATCTCGATCACCCAGCTTTGGTGCATTTGCGACTCCTGAGCTATGGCAAACGACACAGACTTCTTTATAGATATGGGATCCACTGGCATTTTTTTCATCAGCAAAAGCAGATCTAAAAAGCGCTATCCCAAAAATTAGTAGTAGAGCAGATTGCATCTTCATCTAACTTGCTTCCTCAAAGCGGTAAAAATTATTGCGTTAATGCCGGCAAAGAACCGCTAAACACTAGATAAAAAGTATATGCCCATGTAACCGCCAAACCAATCCCAATAAGATACATTGGATACCGAATTGCTTGCCCTGGATCGCCCAGTTTTTTTCCTGTCACCATAGACCGAATGAGATTTTCTTTTTGCATAAAGCTCATGATGATTGCGGCGGCCACATGAATAACAACAACAGCCATTGCAATGCTGGCTATAGATTCATGAGCCTCACCCATGATATCGCCCAGAATTTCTTTAACGCTCCAATAGCCTGTTAAGCCAATAAGAAGAATCAAGCCCATTAAAGTAATCATGGCCAATGCGCCAGCGGGATTATGGCCAAGCCCAGGGTGCTGAGTGCCAGTCAATAGTGACTTAATGTGTTGAATCGTTTCTGTCGGCCCTTTTATGAACTGGCTAAATCGGGCATACCTAGTGCCAACGATTCCCCAAATGATTCTAAATAGAACTAATGCGACAGCTGAGTATCCAAAAGCGTAGTGCACCATTTGCTGTGCCTCACTCTCAGAAGTAATCCAGGCCCCTGCAAATGAAACCACCAAAAGCCAATGAAAAACTCTGACCGGAAAATCCCAAATTAGAACAGCCTGCTTTTTATTGGTGATATTCATTTTGCCGGTATCCGAACGCGATCTTCATCAAAGTTTCCTTTAGCGGCATCCGCATGACAAGCAGAGCAATTGGCAGGACTCTTTACTCCCGCCCTTTTCCATACATCAGCCCTCACTTCATCATGCTTGCGAATAAACCAAGATGTTTTAGTGATGCGATTTTCTGGTGCTAACGCTGAATACTTTTCTTTAGTGGCAGCATTTTTAATTAGCCACTGTGTGATTTCAGCTTGTGCTTTTGGATCAAGGCTCGCATCTGTACCGAAGTGTTTATCAAGACCCGACATGATATTTTGCCAACTCTTTTGCCCTAATAACCCAGGCGGATACGCCATGTGACAACTAGCGCACTCGGCCTCATAAGACTTGGGTACATCAGCTGGTACGCCCATCTTTGCCGCAGACACTGGCGCTGCCAATAAAGCCAGCAAAGGGAATAAGAAATAAATTTTCATCAGCGCCTCATTTAACTGTCATCAACCAAGAAAGCACATCCGCTTTTTCTTGGGCAGAACATTCGCGGCCAAGCACATCATTACAGTTTCGCTTGAACCACTTTTCAACTTTGGCTTGATCAACAAATCGCTCAGCATTGACATTAGGCGATAAAGGTTTAATCACCTTACCCGTAACGATATGTTTAGTGTCGTGATTAGGAGGATTTTCATGGCATGAGGCACAGCTCCATTCTTTGCCATGCTTAGCATTAAAGAACTGCTCACCGCGGGCTGGAGAGGCTTTACCAGACTGGGCTTCATATCCCTTTAATAGCTCTTGAGGGGTCGCTGAAACAGCCGTTCCTATAAAGCCGAGAAATACTAAACCTACAAATAATTTTTTGTTCATGATGCCGTACCTCACTTAACTTACTTTTTCAGTATGAGCTCATTACATGACTAAGTAACGACATTTAGAAAATAATGCTGTGGGCTTTGATATAGGTCAAAAGATAGGCTGCAATATTGTTTAATATCGCTCGAGACCAAGTCTTAAGAACTTTCGGTACGATATACCCAGGTAGCCATCAATACCAATGCGACCAGCGCACAACTGCCAGAGAACAGAAAAGCATATAGTGGCGCTATTGATTCGTATACCCATCCAAAGATGAATGAGGCTGGAAATAACATTAGTCCCGTAATTAAATTAAACCAGCCAAATGCTGTACCCGCCAATCCCTTAGGCGCCATGTCCGCTACCAATGCTTTCTCTACGCCCTCAGTTGCCGCCTTAAACAATCCATAGATTCCAAACAGACCAAATATTTGATAAATAGAAATACCTGGCAAACCCATAGCAATATAAAAGAATGCAAAAGCGGCCCAAGCAATCAAAATAAATCGCTTACGACCAAAGGTATCTGATAGTGCTGATAGGGGTGTACCGAACAACGTAGTAATCAACGAGATTGCTGCCCATAGCAATGGAATCTGCTCTTGTGGGACTCCCGCTTCTCTTGCTCTAAGTAACAAAAACATGTCTGATGAATTAGCCAAAGCAAAGATCCCGGCCACTACAAGATATCTTTTAAATTGATCTGGCATGCCTTCAAGAGACCAACTAAATTTACTGGCTTGTGGAACGGCCTCTCTATGTGGTTCCTTAATACATAAAGCAAGAGCGATGGTGATGAACGCCGGCACTATTGCCCAGAAAAAAATATCTTTGAGAGGAACGCCCATGGATAAAAACATGGCGGCCAGCAATGGGCCAATCACTGCCCCAGCGTTATCCATCGAACGATGTAAACCAAAAGTAACGCCTCGCTGATTCTCTTTCACAGTCTCAGCCAGCAAAGCATCTCTAGGTGAGCTTCTCAACCCCTTTCCCATACGATCTGTAAAGCGGATTGCTAAAACCCATAGCCATGAATTCGCAATTGCAATCAGAGGCCTTCCAATGCCAGCAAGGGTATAACCCAAGACTATCCAAGGCTTGGCTTTTTTAGTGCGATCAACAATGACGCCTGAAACTAACTTAAAAATACTAGATGTTGCCTCGGCAATACCTTCAATAATGCCAAGTGCTTTTGGGCCTGCCATTAAAACTGACGCTAAGTACAAAGGCATTAATGGGTAGAGCATTTCACTCGCAGAATCATTTACTAAGCTAATGAGCCCGATGAGCCAAACGGTGCGAGGAAGAGAAAGGATTGTTTTAAGCATTACAGACTCAATTTAGCACCATAGCCTCTTTTGCCGTCGTTTAAAACGACATTCCTATAATGGGGCAACCCCCTTACATCAAAGGTTTATATGGCCTGGATCATTACCAAATATTTATTAACCGCAGGTATGGTGGTATTCATTTCTGAGGTAGCCAAGAGAAGCGATCGATTGGGCGGCTTTATTGCGGCATTACCGCTCATGACTCTTTTAACGCTTTTCTGGCTGTATGTAGAAAAGCAGCCAGAAGATAAGATCTCCAATCATGCTTAATACACATTCTGGTATGTGATCCCAACATTGCCTATGTTTCTATTATTTCAATACCTGCTTCCAAGAATTGGGTTCTGGATGACCATCGGCATGTGCATAGTGACAACCGTTATTTGCTTTGGCTTATTTGCCTTGCTGATGAAAAGCTTTGGAATTAATCTTCTGTAAATAAAAAACCACCCGAAGGTGGTTTTGATCTTTCTTAGCGACCTAGGTCGGAATCGACCATAGCTCAGGATGTTAATCCTGCTTAGCTACTATTACATCTTTACAATTTGCCAAGCTCCATTTAAGAAGCCGTCTCCTGTTTTATCTCCTGGCTTCGTGTCCTTAACCCAGAAATATAAAGGCATGCCTTTGAATGCTAATTGCTTTTTGCCATCATCACGAGTGATAACTGAGTAATCACCTGATACTGCTGGACTACCATCCACCAATAATGGCGGCCAATTGGCGGCACACGGGCCATTACACATAGACTTACCTGAGCCGGCAGTATCTTTGGCAAAGGTATACAAAGTCATATTGTTACTGCCCACTAACATGCCATCATTTACTTTGGTGTACGGCGCCATTGATCCACCCATCATCGACGAACATGCGGCCAATGTGACAGCAGCGATCAAGCCAAACAATATACTTTTAATTTGATTCATTTAAGTCTCCTTTTAAAGTTACCCGAATACTTTAACCCTAATTGATATTTATCGTGCGGCACCATTAAAAGCAAGGGGAATGGACGGGGGATGTCTAATCCTTACCCCCTAAACATAAAATAAACTGCACCCAATAGGCAAAGGCCAGCCCAAATGTAATCAGTCTTAAAAGGTTCGCCCATATAGAAAACGGCAAATGGCACAAATACGCTGAGCGTAATAACCTCTTGGGTAATTTTGAGCTGCCCCAGAGAAAAGTATTGAAATCCAATTCGATTGGCTGGAACCTGAAATGCATACTCAAGCAAAGCAATTGCCCAACTTGCGAACACGGCAATCCACCAGGGCTTAGAAGATAGATTCTTGAGGTGGGCATACCAAGCAAATGTCATAAAAACATTGGAAAGGGCTAAAAGCCCAATAAAAGAAAGTGGGCCGAAGATGTTCGATGGAATAGGCATTACTGAATCTTAACGAATTTATTCAACACAAAATAAAAACCACCCGAAAGTGAATTTGGTATTGCTTGGTTGCCCGGCACTGCAGCAACGAATGCAAGGGTGCGTCACTCGTTCGAGAACTCCCTCTCTCAGCAAAAATGATGATTCAAATATAAACTCTACTAACCCTACTATTTACCTTAAAAATGAAATATTTCCTATTTCTCAGTTTGTCTTTTCTCAGCCCATTGAGCATGGCCAACGGCGAAGATATATATAAGGCAGTTTGCTCTAACTGTCATGCCTCTGGTCTTAACAAGGCTCCTATTGTGGGCGATAAAAGGCAATGGGGTAAGTTAATCAAAGAGGGTCAAGCACATATCACTTCTGATGGTTATTACGGTGTAAGGGCGATGCCCCCAAAAGGCGGAAAGCCAGACTTAACTATTGCTGAGTTCGCCTCTGCGGTTGTTTACATGGCAAATCAAGCAGGCGCCAATTGGAGCGAGCCTGATGAAGCAATGCTCAAGGATATTAACAAGCGAATTAGCAAAAAGTCATCAAAATCATAAGTGTAGTTAAACGACACCGGCTGAATAAAAGGTCTAATTGATGTGTCCTTTTAGGGACGCTTCTTGATAAGTGTGCCCAAGAGACTAATAGCACCCAACAAGCGGGCTATCGTAATTCATAGTGGCCTGGGGCGGAATCGGCCAAAACCAAAGATGCGGAATTCTAGTCTTGGTTACCTTTGGCTACTGAACGCATGATTCTCAACAATTCGACATCATGACTTGGGAGGCCGTCAAGCAGACCTACTAGATGTGGAACATCCCTAGCAATTTGATCGCCCCCATAAAACCTTAAGGCCCAATTGGGAAACAATCTTTGGTCAATCTCATCAAGCTCAATTCGATGAAGAACCTTATGGCGATAGTCTTTCTGAATTTTTCCCCAAATGAACAAAACATCTTTTCGCCTACCTTCGAGAATCTGAGCGAAATGACCATTTTCGTAGAACAGGGCGCCCGTGAGCTCATGATCTGAATTCCATTTTTGCGCAACATCAAATAGATGGACTAAGCTTGACAGGCCCATGTCATGGGTTGCTTTACTGATATAGCTAAGCTCAACCAATTGATTCGGATCATCTAAACTCACCCATCCCCCTAACCCTTAAAAATATCAAAGAAAACTAAGGTCAGTTTGTTCTTTTAATCGTCAATCTTAAATGGGCAATAACCCTGCCAAGCCCCATAAATAAAAAACCACCCGAAGGTGGTTTGAGTATTTCTTAATGCTCAGAAGTGACGTTGATCAGCAGCTAGTATGTGCACTGAGGCCAGAATTAAAGCCACCCAAGACACACATAACTAAAAATTTAGGGCCGAAATAAACAGATGCAAAATCGTAATCGTTGAAAATATGGCAATAAAGACAACGGCCATGTTTAGGTATATTTTTGCCAATTTATTTTTGACTTCAATTGCTTTGCTATAGCTCATCTTTCACCCCCAAGTCTGCAAGACCTCTAATCTCGTTAATGTTATCCCAATACAATCTTTTATGGAACTTGATCTAGATTACATCAATCTTTATAAATAGTCTTCTGGGTTTGAAAATAAAGCCTCCGAAGGTGGTTTTGGTGTTTCTTGGTGGCTCCGGGCGGAATCGAACTAGGGCCTAGGATGCCTGACTCTGCCGAATACTTTTTCTTTTAATCACGCAAAAAATCCATTGCATCATATTTTTAGCCCACAACTGGCAACCCTCAAGAGTTATGCGGCCTCCGCTTGATCCCATATCAAACTGTCTTTAATCGAGGTAACTAGCAGATTCATGTTGAAGTAATATTGCCAAATACTATTTAGGCTTAAGGACCTGAGGATGAGATATATAAAATTGCTCTGCTTGAGTCTTCTTGTTTTAGTGGCTGGCTGTCAAGGCATGATGCCTCAAGAAGGTGCGGCCCCTGTTAATCCTGGCGGAGACGTCACTCTAATCTTCAACCGTACAAGTACAGCTTGGTTTGGAATTGTGAGGAGCGCCCAAGTGTATGTGGATGACCTTAAAGTCTGCGTCATCCCCAATGCAGGCAATTGCATAGTAAATATACCCTCAGGGAAACATGTTCTTAAGGTAGATAGCACTTTCTCCGGCTCTTTCGGCGTATTTTCTCAAGGCTATCAATTTGACAGCGGCAAGACCTATCGCTTTGTGATTATTCCAAATAGATCTGAGATGATTACAAACTATGAGACGGACTTCGGTATAGCTGAAATCGCATACTATGAGCTCAATAAAACTGCGACTAGTAGTGATAATGGTGATTTCACCATGAGACCCGCCAACTAGCAGATGGTGGCTTGTTGAACCTATCAAGCTCAATCCTTCATACATAAAAAACCACCCGAAGGTGGTTTTGGTGTTTCTTGGTCGCCTAGGGCGGAATCGAATCAAGTCAGAGGACCTTACTCTATGGGGGCCATCTCTGCTCCAGCTGGTCTTTTATAGCGGTTATATGACCACATATATTGATGTGGCTTTAAAACTATCATCTCTTCAAAATAGTGATTCATTTCTGTACAGGCATCAACTAGACAATCTGGAAATGCGTCTTTCATCAATCGACTCTTAATTAGCCAGCCCTTACCCAATCCCAGTCGCTCTGCCCCAACAAAAAGGATTGCCACGTTAGCTTGGCGAGCCAATTTAATTGGAAATGACGTTGTATAGGCATATTGATTAAAAAATTTAGCCCACACTCCATCACCAACGCTAGGCACCTGATCCGCTAATAGACCAACTACCTCACCTTTTACTAAAGCTCGCTTAATCTGACGAACCCCGCCAATATTTGCTTCTACAAACTCAATCTCTGTATGTTTTCGTGATTTAAGCATAAGCTCATTCACCCATCTTTTTCGGGCTGGCCTATACATCACTGTTGCTCTTGTATGCTCAGCAAAAATACGAGGAACTATTTCAAACCCTCCAAAATGTGAGGCAAGAATAATTAAGCCTTTTCCATTTTTGGATAGCTCAATCACTTGATCCAAGTTTTCAATGGCTACTTTATTAATGGAGGATTTTGGATGCCTCCAAATCCATAATGTGTCAGCAAACATTATTCCAGATTCGGCGGCCACCTTCCACGGGGTTGATTTGAATCCAGAATAATGGGCTGCGCTCTGATGATTTTTATATAGGCGTCGTCGGTACCTAGGAGAAAACAAGTAAACCAATACACCCATGCCAGCCCCAATAATTTGAATGACCGCCAATGGAAGCGAGCTAAAGAGCCTTAATATGAAATATAACATTGGCCATTCTAGACTCCATTAAAGAAAATAGCCCAACAAGTGGGCTATTTTTTCTCGAAAACTTATTTCAAATGATCAATGTGCTGAATCGGCATGTCATGATTTATCTCCATTGAATGCGGGGCTTGATATCCCAATATCGCAGGATCTAGCATCCCTGAAATCATTGCCACATGACCAAATACTAGGAACAAGGCCACGCAAATAGCATGAATCTTTAACTTACCCATTTGGTCTAGAGATCGATTGACTAAATCGAACTCTTGTAAAGCAATCCAAATTAATGGCAAGCCAGCAATCACATAACTACCCACAGCAATCACATCAATCACCGTTCTCCACTCACCTGCCTTTGTAATTGGAATGATGGCGTTAGTGACGATGTAATAAATGATGCCTACAAAGTAAATACCGACAGCAATCCCAGAAAAACGGTTGAGATAATAAACGGCCCCATCAAACTTACGAGTAAAGAGTAGATATAACTCGGTGATAGCCAAAGTCTCTGCCAAGATGATTGGTATGGCCATAAAGATAATTAAATTCCAAGGCTGATTAACAGCCAATAACTCCATGTAGTGAGTCATGTTCATTGTGTTTCTCCAAAATATAAGTGTGACTAGGTGCCACAAATAAAGCTGACTTGTACTAAAAACTAGCTTAGACTTTTGGAGGCTTGTAGATGAAGTTGATCATTGGCTGAAGAGCCAATGATGAGCCAACTGAAGGTATGGCTTGGCTTGAGGCAGCCGATAATTCGATGCTCAGCATGGGAATAACTACCAAACCTAAACAGCATTGATAGCTATAGCCATGACATTGATGGCTAATATTGGCGTCTTGAAAATTGCTGACTACGTCATCACAATGATGGACTGAGTTATCTATAGTTGTAATTGGATGCTGGGTCTGGTCCATCAATGGCTCAACAGGCATTACCGCCGCATGAATCAAGCTGGCAAATAGACTAAAGCAAAGGGCGATGCATATCCTTCTCATAATTTCATTCTACGCCCTATATATGAGAAAACCATCCGAAGGTGGTTTTGGTGTTTCTTGGTGACCCACGGGGGAATCAACCAGGACCGAGAATGTTTAATCCTACCCTCTCAGTAAGTACCAAATGAAAGCCTTGGATTATTTCAAATCCCTCAAAGCGATCAAGAGTGGGTGCCCGGCAGGAAAATTCACATCCTCTACGGCCATAGCTATTTCAGGTAATTTTTTAGCCACTTCTTCGCTGCCCTGAAAAACCATAGTCCACTTACTAAAGCTTCTATGCTCAATTGGCCTTGAATCTACGAGGTGAATATTTTTATGCCTAGTATCTTTTTGAATTCTTTCCCATAAATCTTCAATCTGGGTCCTTGGTCCTTCAATGACTTGACCAAAGCGATTGTTTTCAAAAATTAGGGCGCCTGTAATCCCCATGCTCGTATTTCTTAAATAAGAGTGGTAAAGCAAACGCATCAAGCCTAGAAAAGACATCTCTTGGGCAGGCTCACTCACATAGGTTAATTCGATTAATTGGGTCATATCCATCCAATATATAGAATTATCTCAATCAGCACAGGCAGTGACAAATAAAAAACCACCCTAAGGTGGTTTTGGTGTTTCTTGATGGCCCGGGGTGGAATCGGCCAGATCCTAAAATGCCTAACTCTATGGGGGCCACCTGGGCTCCAGACGATCTTTTATAGCAGTTGTAAGGCTAAAAAGTGAGGATTTCTTTTCTCTTTAGTTAAGCTGGCTTACCAAATAATCCAGTCTCCCGCGTCCCACTCAGCTTGTGTAATGTATCCGCTGTTGTCTTTATCTAAAATTCGAAACTCTTGAGCTGACATACCCATTTTCATGGCTTCAGCTTTGCTAATTTTTCCATCTTTGTCAGCATCTATAGTGCTGATGGAATTGTTTTGAAGTCTATAGGCATTGAGCTCGGCCTTACTAATTTGGCCGCTGTTATCTTTATCAATTTTTTTGAAAGTAGCGTCTGGCATTCCCGCTTTTAGCGCTTCGTCTTTGCTAATAACCTGATCGTTATTGCTATCTAAATTCGATATAGCTACGATTTTCGGGGCAGGACTTTGAGCAAAGGCGGCCACCGGCATTAGTGCAGCACATATCAGCAAGCAGTTGATTAATTTCATTTTTATCCCCTTCTAGATTTTTTGTTCGGCTCAAGCAAACTTCTAGTTAAAGTCAGCTCATTTTGTTTTCACTATATTTGATATATATGCTAACAGGCATTCGAGAATTCTATGTTAATTATGCTGTTTTTAAATATATGGCAAATTGGGGTTTAAATATGCCCCCCCTGGAAGGTGGTTTTAGTGATTCTTGATAGCCCAGAGCGGAATCGAATCACCGACACGAGGCTTTTCGCTAAGGATCTTCCCCATGGATTCTGCTACTATTTTTTCGGCAACATAATTTAATCAAAATATTGGGGACACAATCAAATGAAGTACTTACTCATAGCCATTTTGGCGACTGTATCTCTCTGCTCTAAGGCGGGGACTGACATCGTGTATCCACCTCGCTCAGAAATCTACTCCATTCCAAGCCTAACAATCTCCGATAAACAGTTTTTACTGGGGGACAAGAATGGCAAAGAGGTAACTGTCAATGGCATTCTTCGCTTTCCACCAAAGCCTGTTAGTCAAAAAATTCCGGTCATCTTCTTGATACACGGCTCAAGCGGTATGGGAGCAAACATAGACTATTGGTCCAATCACTTCTTAGGGCAGGGCTATGCCACATTTAGTATGGATGGCTTTACAGGAAGGGGCCTAACTGTTGTGGGCCCCAATCAAGCCCTGCTAGGTAGGTTGAATCTTGCTCTTGATAGTTATAAGGCAATGGAAATTTTGGCTACGCATCCACGCCTAGATTCCAATAAATTTGTCATGATGGGCTTTTCCAGGGGTGGCCAAGCAACCCTATTTGCCAGCGTAGAGCGATTTAATAAGATGTGGAATAAGAGCGGGACTGTATTTGCCGCACACATTCCGTTTTATGCTGATTGTGTGACAAGCTACATCAGTGACACAAAGACTACTGGCAAACCTATTCAGCTTCATCACGGCATCACAGATGACTACAACCCTGTAACCGCCTGTAGGGAGTACGTGGGTAAATTAAAAGCAGCCAACCAAAATGTAGAGATGTTTGAATATGATTTTGGCCCGCACGCTTTTGATTCTCCGCTGGGGGCAATGCCCCCTGTAGTTTCAAAAGACGCACAAACTGTTAGGTCTTGTAGGATTGTTGAAAAGACAGCAGGCAATTTGATTAATGCTCAAACAAATCAAGAGTTCAAATACTCTGATGCTTGCGTTGAGTTAAACCCTCACGTAGGCAAAGATGATGATGCTACTCAAAAGGCAACTCGTGAAATTGACACATTCTTAGCAAATCTCTTTAAGAGCTAGGCCTACCAAAATAAGGGGGTAGAAATTGCCCCCTATCTTTTGTCGTTAAAAACGACATCATGAGCATCAGCAATGAAAAAACCACCCGAAGGTGGTTTTGGTGTTTCTTGGTGGCCCGGGGCGGAATCGACCAAGACCTCAGGAGACTCTCATCCTATCTCTAGACTACTTCCAGATAAGGTTCAATTTTTTATGCGAAGCGGCGCAATCTCTCAAATAAAGATTAATGAGGCTTTGATAAGGAATACCCACTTCTTCTGAAACAGACTTGAAGTAGCTCACTGAATCCTCATCCAATCTAATGGTTATAGGCTTCTTGAGCATGGAAGCATATGGATTTTTACGGGCTTTTGAGAAATCATATTCTTTACGCATCTTAATCACCTTTAATAAGCTTTTGACTCTTTAGGGGTTGCCTTACGAGCCGAAATAATACGAACGACATTACCCTCGCTTCGATAACAATGGCAAACCAAAATCACACGAAGAGAATAGCTCACTCCCAGCAAAATAAATCTGTCTTCATCCTCCGAATGATCGGGGTCGGAAATTAACTTAGCACTTTCATCATAAAACACAGATTTCGCCTCTTCAAAAGAAATACCGTGTTTCTTTAGATTGGCTGAAGCTTTTCTGGGTTCCCATTCAAATCGTAACGAAGTCATATGTACATTGTACATATGTTTATTAGAAGGAGCAAGTCCGCCTGACCAAAAGAAAATGCCCCGCACGAAGCAGGGCATTATTTGAGTTTGGTGGCCCGGGGCGGAATCGAACCACCGACACAAGGATTTTCAAATATCCTCCGATAGACCGCTTTCGCAAGCATTTCAAGGACTTGAGTCACCAGTCTCGACTTATCTAAAAATTGTGTGTCCTTGTGCCGGTCAAATTTGGCAATGAAATCAGAATCTTGCGAGGGGCAATTTTTCAGTGGGCACAGATTGTGTTGCCATATCCTTCCAGTCAATCAACATAGCGTCTATAAATGTCGTTTTAAACGACATTTCAAGTGGCTTCCTTAAATTAGCGGCGGGAATGTATACCCATCAACTTTAAATACTTTTAAGCAAGCGTTAACGACATCAGCATCAAATAGCTTGTCACTACCCATAGCGATTTCT
>CANCQD010000018.1 GCA_947380285.1 Burkholderiaceae bacterium
CGGTCAGCCTCACGTGGCATCAAGTCTTTTGCTTTACGCATTTAATTCCTTCGGCAATACATGCCCTGTCTATATATCTATTTTTGTTATGAATAAGGCTACTGTATCAAACCATCAAGTCTGAAGGGAAAAAGCCTAATAGGGGTGGAAATGCCCTTAAAACACCTATAGCCCTATAATAAAGCCATGCCTAGGTGGCGAAATTGGTAGACGCACCAGCTTCAGGTGCTGGCGATCGAAAGGTTGTGGGGGTTCGAATCCCTTCCTAGGCACCAAATACTCCTACAAAGACCTATATTGGGGTTTTTTTCTAAAAGACAAGCCCCAAACTTTCATATTACAGGCGCGAGTCCTATCGGACATCCAAAGAAAAACCGCCCTAAGGCGGCTCTATCTTTGTTAGGCATGAGCCTGATTAATGGCTATAAGCATTATTCAGGCCTGCTTCCTTATTGTCTTCGTCGAAATGAGATCTAACTTTTCTGCCCTATTTCAAAATTAGCTAAAGCTTCAAGAGCCTTCACCATCGCAGAATGATCCCAAGCTTTACCGCCGTGTGCTGCGCAAGAATTGAATAGCTCTTGTGCTGTGGCGGTATTTGGCAAAGATACTCCTAGAGCACGAGCACTATTGAGGGCCAAATTCAAATCCTTCTGATGGAGTTCAATCCGAAAACCAGGGGCAAATGTACGGTTTATGATGCGTTCACCATGCACCTCTAAAATTTTTGAGCTAGCAAACCCGCCCATCAATGCCTGACGAACTCTGGCTGGATCAGCACCTGCTTTAGCAGCGAATAGAAGTGCCTCAGAAACAGCCTCAATATTGAGTGCCACAATAATTTGGTTAGCCACTTTAGCGGTTTGACCATCACCATTGCCGCCCACTAGATTAATGTTCTTACCCATGAGCTCAAAGACCGGCTTGACCTTTGTAAAGACTTGGTCATCACCACCAACCATAATAGACAGGGTGGCATTTTTAGCGCCGAGCTCACCACCCGATACTGGAGCATCTAAGTAATCGCAGCCCAGTGCATTGATTTTTTTTGCGAACTCTTTAGTCGCAATCGGAGAGATAGAGCTCATATCGACTACTATCTTGCCCTTAGATAATCCTGCTGCAATACCTTTGTCACCAAACAGTACTTTTTCAACATCAGGAGTATCTGGCACCATCACAAAGATCATATCGGCTTTACTAGCAACCTCTTGTGGAGAGACGCAGGCAATAGCAGAAGTAGAAGCTAAGCTTTCTGGCACTTTAGTGCGGGTGTTAATAAACACATCATGACCAGCAGTGATTAAATGCCCAGCCATCGGGGCGCCCATAATACCTAGGCCAACAAAGCCTAACTTGAGTTTGTCGCTCATTATTTATTCCGTAATTTTTATATTTTTTTAAGCGTAAGCACTCTCTTGGTATGAATGCTCATAACGATGCATCCATCCAAGGCCAGCTGCAGTATTTTTGAGGGGCTTATATTCACAACCAATCCAGCCTTTGTAACCAATACGATCTAAGAGTCCAAATAAGAAGTCGTAGTTAATTTCACCAGTACCTGGTTCATTGCGTCCAGGGTTATCAGCCAACTGAATGTGAGCAATGCGAGTGATATATTTTTGAATCGTATTGGCAATCTCACCCTCCATACGCTGGGCATGGTAGATATCGTATTGCAAGTACAAATTATCAGAACCCACCTCATCCATAATTTCAATCGCTTGCTGAGTTCCAGATAAATAGAATCCTGGTATATCAAAGGTATTAATTGGCTCAATCAATAATTTAATGTTTGCCTTTGTCAATTGCTCGGCAGCATATTTCAAATTACTCACAAAAGTATCGTGAAGCACTTTGCCATCAACTCCAGCAGGTGCTTTGCCTGCTAAACAATTGAGTTGGCGAACATTTAAAAATCTCGCGTATTCAATTGCTTTGGCAACCCCTGAGCGAAACTCCTCCACCCGATCAGGATGGCACGCAATTCCGCGCTCACCAGCATCCCAGTCTCCTGCAGGTAAGTTATGCAGAACTAGTTCTAGGGCATATGTATTTAAGTGAGATTTTATTTCCTCTTTTGGATATGCATAGGGAAATAAAAACTCAACCGCCTTAAATCCGCCAATTCGCGCAAGAGCGAACCGATTCAAAAATGGATCTTCTGTAAATAGCATCGTTAAATTTGCGGCAAAACGTGGCATAAATAATTCCTGTTATAAAAGTGATCGATTCTTATGCCTGAAGAACAGCTGTAGGCGCATCTTCAATAGATTGCGCTAAAGGCTCAAACTCATTGATATTGTCGATTTCAGTGCCCATAGCGATATTCGTTACACGCTCAAGAATCACCTCAACCACGACTGGTACTTTAAATTCAGCAATCCAAGCTTCCGCTTGTGCGATTGCCGGAGCCAATTGCTCTTCACGCTCCACACGAATCGCCTTACAGCCTAAGCCCTCAACCACTTTCACGTGATCAACGCCATAACCCTTCAAAATTCCAGCACTTTCTGGGATGTTCACGTTATCAAAGGCCAACTGTACGCAATAGTCCATTTCAAAGCCACGTTGCGCTTGGCGGATTAATCCCAAGTAACTGTTGTTCACCAAAATCTGAATAAATGGCAACTTAAATTGAGCACCAACAGCCAATTCCTCAATCATGAACTGGAAGTCATAGTCACCAGATAAGGCCACAATCTTTCTTGATGGATCAGCAGCACGCACACCCAAAGCAGCAGGAACTGTCCAGCCCAAGGGGCCTGCTTGACCACAATTAATCCAATGACGTGGTTTAAATACCTTTAAGAATTGTGCTCCTGCAATTTGAGATAAGCCGATAGTACTTACGTATGTCACGTCTTCACCAAATGTCTGAACCATTTCCTGGTAGACACGCTGCGGCTTCATTGGTGATTCGCTAAAGTTAGTCTTACGCTGATATTCAATTGAATTTTTTCTATCTAAGCACTCAGAAGACCAGCTGCTTCTATCTTTGAGTTTGCCTGCCTTTTTCATTTCGCTTGCTACTTCAACAAACATCTCTAAAGCCAGTTTTGCATCAGAAACAATGCCAAGGTCTGGAGTGAAGATACGGCCAATTTGAGTAGGCTCAATATCTACGTGAACGAACTTACGTCCTTTGCAATAAACCTCTGTAGAGCCTGTATGGCGATTTGCCCAACGGTTACCAATGCCCAATACAAAGTCACTTGCCAGCATCGTGGCATTGCCATAGCGATGTGAAGTCTGCAATCCAACCATACCCGCCATCAATGGGTGACTATCCGAAATAGAGCCCCAACCCATGAGCGTAGGAATCACTGGGATACCGGTAATTTCAGCAAACTGTACTAATAAGTCAGAGGCATCTGCATTGATAACACCGCCGCCGGCAACAATCAATGGCTTCTCAGAAGCATTGAGCATCTCTAATGCTTTTTCAATTTGATTACGAGTAGCCGCAGGCTTATAGGCCGGCAAAGATTCGTAAGTATCAATATCAAACTCGATTTCAGCCATTTGTACGTCTATTGGCAAATCAATCAATACAGGACCTGGACGGCCAGAGCGCATTAAGTGAAACGCTTGCTGAAATACTCTAGGCACCAATGCTGGTTCCAAAACAGTCACTGCCATTTTGGTTAATGGCTTAGCGATTGAAGCAATGTCAACCGCCTGGAAATCTTCTTTATGTAACTTGGCACGTGGAGCTTGACCAGTGATACACAAAATTGGAATGCTATCGGCTTGCGCAGAGTACAAACCTGTGATCATGTCAGTTCCGCCAGGGCCTGATGTACCAATGCAAACACCAATATTGCCTGGGGCAGCGCGAGTGTAGCCTTCAGCCATGTGAGATGCGCCTTCAACGTGTCTAGCCAATACATGGGCAATAGACTGACGCTCTCTCATCTGAGCATACAAAGGATTAATAGCAGCGCCTGGAACACCAAAAGCTTGCGTTACACCCTCTTTTTCCATTACCAATACTGCTGCCATTGCTGCTTTCATCTTAGCCATGCTTGTCTCCTCATTTTTGTATGGATGAATCATCTTCAAATTAGGCCCGTTTGAGAAGGTCAGCAAATCTATATCTAGTATTCCGTGGTGGAATAGTGTAAAAAGTTCTCATTGTTATTAGAGGGAAAATCATGGATCGGGTTCAAGGTATTTCGCTATTTATAAGGGTTGTCGAGACCGGCTCATTTAGCAAGGCCGCTGAGGATCTAGGCATTACCCAGCCTACTGCAACTAAATTTGTAGCCAGCATGGAGAAGCGCTTGGGCACTCTTTTGCTGCATCGCAGCACTAGAGGGGTAACTCCCACTGAAATTGGAAAAATTTATTACGAAAAGTGCAAAGGAATTGCGCGAGAAATTGAAGAGGCAGACGATCTTGCCTCTTTAATGCAATCAAAAGTTCGAGGGAAACTGACCATTAGCGCTTCTGTAGCGTTTGGACGCCGTGTACTGATGCCCTCCATTTTAGAGTTTATGTCACACCATCCAGAGCTTGAGGTAAATCTCAATATGGATGATCGCTATATCAACTTGATTGAACAAGGGGTAGATCTGGCAATCCGGATGCGTCGACTCCCCGACTCTTCCCTGGGCTCTCGTTTTTTAGGCATGAACCCTTGGGTTCTTGTTGCAAATCCCAAATACCTAAAAGAACATCCGGCGCCAAAGAAGCCGGAAGATATTCAAAATCACGACGCATTGATCTACACCACCGCTCAAGGAGATCACCGTTGGAGTTTTATAAACGGCAAGGATCAGACTGAAATTATTGAGGTGAAAGGTCCATTTACTTCTAATAACTTATCCTCAATTTTAGCTGCCGCTAGAAATGGTATGGGCTTAGCCGTAGTTCCTTGTTATGTTGCCCACCAATCAATCAAAGATCGCATTCTTGAGCCCGTCATGCAGGATTGGTCCCTACCGGCCCAAGAAATCCACGCGGTGTATTCATCACCAAAACATGTACCCACCAAAGTTCGGCAGTGTATTGATTGGCTACAGGGACAATTTCAAGGCGAATGGTGGTCAGGAATTGCCGCTGGAAAAACAGAATAAAAAAAACCCGTCTATCAAGACGGGTGAAAATACTTCATAGGGACTTCAAGAATTCTGTATTTAAAGTCACGCTGCTGCAGACAAGGCTAATCGTCCTTGAGAAGATTGAACTTTGGTATTTAGCAGCTTTGTCAAAGCAAACACCGTATTTAAACAGGGTGTAATTGTGTTTGTGATCCGTCCCAATTCAATCACGGATCCCAATAGAGCATCAATTTCTAGGCTATTACCAACCTCTAAATCTTGGAGCATCGACGTTTTATGCTTACCCACTTTTTCAGCCCCAGCAATGCGGCGTTCAATATCGACCCTAAAGACTACCCCTAATTTTTCAGCAATGGCCTGAGCTTCTGCCATCATACTTCGCGCCAATTCATTAGTGAGCGGGTAGCGACAAATTCCTTCTAAATGTTCATGAGTTAGAGCACTAATGGGATTAAAAGTCATATTTCCCCAGAGCTTTAACCAAATTTCTGCACGAATATCATCCAATATGGGAGACTTAAAGCCAGCATCCGTCATCATTTGAGAAATCTGCTTGATGCGCTCCGTTACAGACCCATCAAGCTCTCCAAGCGGAAAACGATTGCCTTCAACGTGACGTATCACTCCAGGGGATTCTGTGTAGGTAGCTGGATAAACAACACACCCAATAATATTTTTTGGGTTAATTTTCTTCATGGTGTAGCCGCCCTGATCAACTGTTTCTACAGGATGATCTTCATATTGACCTGGTAGTGATTGAAAGTACCACCATGGAATACCGTTCTGCATAGGAATTAAAACGGTATTTGGACCCATCATGTTTGCCAAATCATCGACTACGGCCTCCACCTGATGAGCCTTCACGGCGAGTATTACGACATCGGGAGTTTCAACATCGCTCATTTTCTCTACCGCCCTTACATTGGCGACGATCGGACTTGGTTCGTCCTCCATGTGCAACACAAGACCGGATTGTTGAATCGCATTTAGCGTTGCTCCTCTAGCAACCACAGTCACTTGGTTGCCGGCTCTAGCCAACTTTGCCGCCAAATAACCACCGATTGCGCCACCACCTCCAATTACGCAGACATTCATCATGACCCCCAAAGAACAAAAAAAATTTGATTAAGGGGATGATCCATAAAGAACCAAAGTGTGTGAAGTGAATAGATTCAATATGTAATATTCCACAATGGAATATCAATAAAAAACCTCGCAGAACGGAGTTTTAAAGATATTTATATTGCACATGCACAAATTAATCACTCCATAACTTACCTGCAGTAGCCCAATCTGATTTTTTAACATCCTGATAAATAACATCAACTGATTCTGCGCTACAACCCATGATTTTTACAGCCGCCTCAGTAATGGCTTTAGCGTATTCACGCTTCACATCATCACCTCGACCTTCAAAAAGTTGAATTTGAATTAATGGCATCGCTATCTCCTATCAATGATTTTTTAACAAAATAATAAAAGCAGGCCATTCAATTTGACCTTCTTGATCACCGTCACAACATAACTGCTCATATGTCATTTTACAAATTGCAGGTTCGGGAATAATCAAGTTGCTCACATCCCCTGCTAACAGTTGAATTTTGCAGGCCTTGTCCAATACATCCATTAAATAAAAGGCTTGCTGAATACTCACTCCACAGATGATGCTCCCATGATTTTGCAACAGCAATGCTTTCTTATTACCAAGCGCTGAAATGAGGTCTGCTTGCTCTGATGAGGACAAGGCTAGTCCTTGATATTGATGAACTGCAATGTCTTCATAAAAGCGTAAGGCGTGTTGGGAAATCGGTAGTAAACCCTTTTTTTGAGCTGAAACAGCGATGACAGAATTCACATGCAAATGCATTACACAGGCTGCATCACTTCTGGCAGCATGCACTGCTCCATGTATGGCAAAACCAGATTTATTAACAGGACCGATGCCGGATAACACATCGCCCTGCAGGTTTACTTTTACCAGATTTTCTGGCGTGACCTCATCAAAGCGCAACCCAAATTGATTGATTAGATAGGCATTCTCTTCATTCGGAAGGCAAGCAGAAATATGGGTATAGATACCATCATCCCATCCCTTCATTGCGGCAAGCTGGAAGGCTGCCGCCAAATGAAGTCGCACCTCTTCCTCGTTTTGGGGATGATTTGGATTATATTTAGCGGTGACTTTCTGATCGGGCATTCATTGCTCCAAAGAAGACTTACTCATCCCAGGGAAATCTCTCACGAGAGATCTGCTCCATAATTTCACGTTTACTCAGCGCAGCTTTTCTTGAGTCGTAGCTTGTTTGCCTAACCGATTGATCACTGTCATAAAGAATTTCAGATTGATCTTTATTGCTACCCTCTTCTGTCGAGCTTATCAGTTGTGCGCCTTCATTGACCACAGGTTCTGAATGAGGTTTATTAGTCATGGGAATATTCTAATTCGAATTAATTTCTGGTTATGAATAAAAAACGCCCCAAAGGCGGCTATCATTTTCTTTTCATTTATTCATTATGTCGTTTGGATTAACCGTAGTGATATCGGCTGATAACTCTACCAAGTCAGCATACTTAACGACCTCAAGCGATCCAACGGCAGTAATTTTCTTAGTATCTACATTAAAAGTAATGGCTTCTGCACGTGGATTCTTTTCATCCGTAGTAATAATGTTTGCAGCCTTAAGGACCACAACTTCCGCTGAGGCAAAGAGCGGAGCGGAGCACATTACCAAAGCAGAAATAGATTTAGAAATAATGCTGCGGTTAATTTTTTTCACAGGCAAACCCTCTGATAGTGATTGTTGAAAATTATGCCATTGACTGGTCGTTTATATAGCCCACCATAACTCTAAATAGCTTTAATATAGGGCACCTACTAATAAGTCTCACATACCCTGAACAGCCAATTGAATCCAGCCTTACTCAAAGACTCAAGCAAGAAAACCAAAGCGATTAGCCTTTTTTCGGCTACCGCTCTCGGTATTGGGGGGATGATGGGCGCTGGACTATTCTCCCTTTTAGGCACCGCTAGTGCTCATGCTGGTTCTCATATTCCTTTGGCCTTTTTGCTTGGTGCTGTTGCCGCCTCATTTTCGGTCTACTCTTATGCCAAATTAGGTGCCACTTTTCCTAGCAGTGGGGGTGCTGCCACATTCACAGTGATGAGCTTTGGGCCAGGGGTAATTTCGGGTGGCCTCAATATATTTCAATACATCGCCTATCTGATTGCCGCCGCACTATATGCCGCAGGTTTTTCGGAATATGCCAACACCCTATTTGGCGGAAATTTATCTCCATTGGAAATAAAAATAGTTGGTGCTGGCATAGTCATTCTTTGCGCCGGCATTAACTTGTTGGGCACTGATATTGTTGGCAAAGCAGAAATGTTAGCAATTGGCTTTGTAACACTTGCCCTATTATTGTTTTCTATCGAAGGCATTCATGTTGCTAATGTTGAGGCATTTCAGTTTTCTAGCTGGTCTATCAATGGCATTGCCATCGCCACCGGCATTTTGTACATCAACTATCAAGGCTTTGGGGTGGTAACCAACTCTTCAAACGCGATGCATGAGCCCCAAAAAGAGTTACCACTTGCCATGTTCTCTGCGCTCATCTTGGTAACGATTGCTTATGTCCTAGTAAGTACTGCAGCAATACTCCTGCTTTCCCCTGCTCAAATGTCGCTTTACAGCGGTCACGTATTGGCTGAGGCAGCCCAAATCGTTGCCGGTAAAACCGGCTTTGTTGTCATCGGGGCTTCCGCCCTCTTGGCCTGTGCCGCCGCACTTAATGCCACTATCTTTGCCGCCTCGAATATTGCGGCTGACATGGCAAGGAAAAGCTCTATCTCCGAAGCCCTGAGTGAGTCTGTTTTAAAAACAGAGTTGCGCGCACTAACTATCTCTGCATTCTTAGTCATTGCTTTGGTATTAGCATTCCCGCTAGATGTAGTTGGCAAAATGGCAAGCCTTGCCTTTTTATTGGTATATGCAGCAATTACCTATGGGCATATTCGAGTGCGCAAACAAACTGGTGCTAAGTTATGGCCACTCTGGGCGGCCATTATTATTAACTTGAGCTTGTTTACGACGCTGCTTTTGAATGTAATTGAAAGTGCACCAGGTAGCGCGATTGCACTGGGATGCGCCTTGGTTGGATCTTTTGCATTAGAGGCAAGCTCCCGAAAATTCCTCAGGAAGAGCTTAAATACTCATTGAGCGGTGCAAGATTTTTGACTTCATCTCTACCCAAAGACCTTCAAAATCCTCGCTCCTATTTTCAGAAAGCTGAACTGGTTCAAATAGGGCCCCAAAAATAATAGAGCCCTTCTTAACCAAAGTCTTTTCAAATTCACCTAGGCCAATAGGCTTATCATCCATGTCTCTTGTGAGCTCCGCTGAACAGACAATCGCATCCGCATCATCTCGGCCTATGACCGCAAACTCAATGTATTGCTGATTCCTTTCAACGATTATTAAAGTTCCGCGGGCATAGCAAACTGCCTCATGAACTTGCACAATATAAGCAAGAAATTGATTCGCCTCTTCATCTTTCTCGAAAGGGAGATCATCAATAAAAAAGAGGTATTGGTCGCCCTCACCGTCTACCAAAGTAAACACTTTTGGAACCACGCCATGACCCAAAGCTAAGTTACGGTAATAACTAGAAATTTCTACGGCAAGATTTTCGGCAAATAAGTGCATAGCGGTTTATGGGATGTGATTATTAATTAATATATTTCTGTAAAAATTTTAGCGTGCGCTCCCAAGCCAGTTGAGCTGCTTCAGCGTTGTACTTCAGAGGTGGCAAGTCCCGCGAATCAGCTTTGGGGTTTGCAAAGGCATGCTTTGTATCGTAGCGATGAAATTCATAATTCACACCCGCTTCTTTGAGCTTTTCCTCCAACTGATCTACGCCTGAAATTGGAAAAAATTCATCATGAAGAGCCCAGTGTCCCAGCATCGGCTTAGTAATGGCTTCGGCATTAACGTACTCAAGAGGGGGATTGCCGTACCAAACTATGGAGGCATCTAACTCTGGCACATTGCATGAGGCCAATACAGTTAACGCACCGCCCATACAAAATCCAGTAACCGCAACTTTTGCGCTACCAGTTGTCTTCAAGTATTGAACAGCACCCCGAATATCTTGACCAGCGGCATCCCCGAAATTAAGGTTGCCCATTAAATGCTCTGCTTCATTAGCCTCGAGAGCCAACTGACCACGATATAAATCTGGAACCAGCGCTCGATACCCTGCTTTAGCTAGGCGATCGGCTACGGCCTTAACCTCGTCATCCAGACCCCACCACTCCTGAATGACAACTACCCCGGGAGCATTGGCATTGTCTTTGGGCTCAGCTAAATATCCATTGAGAACCTGTCCATCGGGTCTTTTAAATTCAATCATGAAGTCTCCTTATGCTTTTTTCGTATCGGTATGAATATATCCTACTAGCCAGAATGTCAGCAATCCACAAAAGGCCGCGCCGTAGCCCACTAAGTTGTAGTGCTGCATCATGCCATCCGGGCCAATCGTTACCACCCAACCCGCCAAAACCGAGGCAATACCCGAAGATAGCATTTGCACTGAGCCAATTAAGCTCATAAAGGTTCCACGAATCTTGCTCTCAACAATCTGGCTCACTATAGCCATTGCGGGAATCATTCTTCCAGAGACCAGAATGAAAAATGCTGTTGAATTAATCAGCACAATCCATAAAGGAGTAACTGGCAAATTAGTAGTAACCAATAATGGAATCAGGCTGATCATCGCTAACACTCTAAATACGGTTACCTTGCCGTGCTTATCAGACATATGACCAATAAAGCGAGAGCTCATGAGGGTTGCTATACCACCACATAAGTAGACTAAAGAGATGTAAGAGTTACTGATACCCACATTAGTGGTGAGATACAAAGCGATATAAGGAATTACTGAGAATCCCGTAATCATAATCAGCGCCATAAAGATGAAGGCTTTGATATTCTGACTCGCAGTCACAATCTTCAGAATCTGACTAAAGCGACTACCCTCATGAATATGATCTAAATGGCCTGCAATCTTTGGGATATTTCGGTAGCCTAAATACAGAATCAAGGTTGAGATGATGGCGATAAAAAAGAATGGCGCGCGCCAACCTAAGGATGGCATATGGTTTGCTAAAAATAATCCTAACGGCACCCCAGCAACAGTAGATACAGAAAATGCAGCCATCACCGTTCCCAATGCCTTACCTCTTCGCTCAAAGGGAATCGAATCCGCAACGATGGTTTGAACCAAGGAACCCAAAATGCCGCCAAATGCGCCAGCCAAGGCTCGAGCTATAAATAACAACTCATAATTTGGCGCTAAGCCACAAGCTAGTGTTGCAATGATAAAAAAGGCGTAGAGACTTAAGAGTAGCTTTCTACGCTCAAACCGGTCCACATAATAGGTGGCTAAGATTCCCGCGGCAGCAGCTGCAAAAGTATAAGAGGAGAGCAATAAACCAAATTGATGCGTATTAATATTGAGCACCCGAATAAACTCAGGCCCCAAAGGCATCATGATCATGAAATCTAAGATGTGGGTGAACTGAATACCTGCCAATGAAAACAGAAAGAAGCGCTCACGTTTCTTGGTTTCAATGGTGTGCGAAATGTTATTCAAGAGATGCTTTACTTGGGGTATTCAATATGACATTATCATCCTTGATGAAGATGTTTGCTTATCTAATACCTTTTAAGATCCAGCCAAATTTATGTCAATCACCACTGAAGCTCTGACCCAATCGACTCTAGTCGGAATTCCACTTCTCCCGCTGATCAGAGATACGTTTTACGGAATTTTAGGTCTCATCATGGTGCTTTTTTTTCATGGCATCTGCATTAATTACATCATCCTGAACTTTGAGAAATTGACTAATGAAAACCTTAAGAGCATGCGGTATAACCTCGTTTTTTATCATTTCTACGCAGCATTTTTCTTTATCGCCTTGGTCCATATGGCGGAAATTGTCATCTGGACTCTCTACATCACCACTCTCAATTTAATTGACAACGGTATTGCCGCCTTGATGTTCGTTGGGAGTTGCTACACAACAGTGGGCTTCGTTCAAGATATTCTGCCAACGGGCTGGAAAAGTCTTGCCTTCTTTATTTCTTTTTCAGGATTATTCTGCATTGCCTGGACTACTTCAGGCATGATTGGAATGACCAATTCTTACAGAGCCGCTTGGAACCTGAAGCATCACCAAAAAGACCCTAGCGATGCTTGAGATAGTAACCATATACACAACGAGTTCCGCCTCTAGATGGATCATGCGTATCGTGAATTACTCCATCAATGATTGCAGTGAGATGTTTAGAAACTTTAGCAATCAGTATTTTGTTGGGTAACTCATCGGGGCGCAGGTGCACCTGACAGCCCGCACCCACTTTCATGGTGGGTACCCATTCAAAACCCAAGCCCAAAATATAGTCATGGAATACATTGCGGTGATTGCCATTTCTGGGCGAAGAGCCTTTTATATTCAGTCTTTTAGCAAGGCGATCATTTCTGAGTTGGGCATAACTCTCATTTGCAAGCCTTAAATCTTCATACACTTGTATGTATGGAAGGTTTGCGGCAATCGCAATAGATCTCACAACACAATCACCAGCACCCCCTTTGAAGCCGGCCTCCCCCCTACCGCCATCATTAAATTGAAATGGAAACTGGGAATGGGCTTTGGAGAAGGGGTTTAGAAATCCGAACATTGATTGATGGCCAATAAAAAATGGATTTGCTTATTGGGCAAATCCATTCTTATTTAGGGCGTTGGCTAAATTACTTAGCCTGCGCCTTCTTCACTTCTAAGCGCCAAGCGTGCAACAAAGGCTCTGTATAACCGTTAGGCTGTTCAAGGCCTTTGAAAATCAAATCACTTGCTGCTTTAAAGGCATACGAATCTTGGTAGTTTGGCATCATCGGCTTGTAGAGAGGGTCGCCAGAGTTTTGCGTATCAACAATTGTGGCCATTCTTTGTAGAGCTTCTTCTACCTCTGCTTTAGTTATGTATTTGTGTAGCAACCAGTTCGCAATATGCTGACTAGAAATACGTAATGTTGCGCGATCTTCCATCAAACCTACGTTATAGATATCAGGCACCTTAGAGCAACCAACGCCCTGGTCAATCCAGCGCACCACATAACCCAAAATACCTTGGCAATTATTATTCAGAGATTCGCGAATCTCCTCTTTAGTCCAATCAGGATAAAGCGCGATTGGCACAGTCAAGAGATCATCGGTTAAGGCATCATATTCGGCTGCAGTATCTAGTATCTCCATATCCGCTTGGATCTTGGCAACATCAACCTGGTGATAATGGATTGCATGTAAAGTAGCAGCGGTAGGTGATGGCACCCAAGCAGTATTCGCCCCAGCTGATGGGTGTGCGCCTTTTTGCTCTACCATTTCCTTCATGAGATCTGGTGCAGGCCACATACCCTTACCAATCTGTGCACGGCCACGCAGACCACAATCTAAACCTGCCAATACGTTACGGCGCTCGTACGCTCCAAACCATTTAGCAATCTTCATCCTGCCTTTGCGAACCATGGCACCACCATACATGCCGGTATGCATTTCATCACCGGTACGATCCAAGAATCCGGTATTAATAAACGCAACGCGAGCACCAGCTGCAGCAATGGCTGCTTTAATGTTGACGCTCATACGGCGCTCTTCATCCATGATTCCCAATTTGACAGTGTTCTCTGGTAAGTCTAGTAATGTCTCAACACGGCCAAAGAGCTCGCTAGCAAAGGCTACTTCTTCTGCGCTATGCATTTTTGGCTTAACGATATAGACAGAGCCTTTACGTGTATTGCCAATAGCCTGGGTCGCCGGGCGATTGATGTCATATAAAGCAATCAATACGGTGACTACTGCATCTAAGATGCCCTCGTAGATTTCCTTGCCCTCACCAGTAATGATGGCTGGGTTAGTCATCAAGTGACCAACATTACGGAGGAATAAGAGTGAACGACCATGCAGCGTCACAATTCCATCTTTTGCATTGGTAGCGCCTATACCCGCTTTGTATTGACGATCAGGATTCAGCGTACGAGTAAATGTTTTGCCGCCCTTATTCACCTCTTCAACCAAAGTACCCTTGAGAATACCTAACCAGTTTTCATAGGCCACTACTTTGTCATCACCATCAACGACTGCTACCGAATCTTCCAAATCCAGAATAGTTGATAGCGCTGCTTCAAGTACCACATCATTCACGCCCGCTGGATCGGAGGCACCAATCGTTTTAGTTTTATCAATTTGGATATCGATATGAATACCATGATTGCGCAATAAGACTGAAGATGGTGCTGACGCATCGCCTTGATAGCCAACAAACTGTTTTTCATCAATTAAGCCGGTAGTCTTACCGTCTTTTAATTTCGCGGATAGTTTTTTATCTACCACGCTATATGCCACTACATCGCTATACAAAGCCCCGGCTAAAGGAGCAGCTTCATCTAAAAATTGACGTGCGTAGGCAACCACCTTTGCTCCGCGAATAGGGTTGTAAGTGCTACCCTTAGTAGCACCATCTGATTCAGAGATAACATCTGTACCATATAAAGCATCATACAAAGAGCCCCAACGAGCATTAGCAGCATTTAAGGCATAGCGCGCATTGAGCACTGGAACCACCAGCTGAGGTCCGGCTTGAAGAGCGAGCTCATCATCCACATTCTGAGTAGTAGCCAAAATCTTGGCAGGCACATCTTCAATGTAACCAATTTCCTGCAAATACTTACGATAAGCAGGCATATCTTTGATTGGACCTGGATTCGCTTTATGCCATTTGTCCAAATCCAGTTGTAAGCGATCACGCTTTGCGAGCAAAGCTTCATTTTTTGGAGTTAAGTCTTTAACGATCTCATCAAAGCCTTTCCAGAAATCAGCACTCTTGACACCAGTACCCGGGAGTACTTTGTCTTCGATAAAGCGATATAAAGGGGTTGCTACTTGGAGGCTATTGCAGGTAGTGCGCGCAGTCATGTTGTTATCTTCTTAAACAAAAATTAATAAATAGGATTGGTTAATACATTCTTAAATATTTTCCATCAATCCTGGAATGGGTGCTGGAGGAGGATGGTTTCATCACGCTCTGGTCCTGTAGAAACCATAGCGATCGGCTTACCAGCAACTTCCTCAATGCGACGCAGGAACTTTTGCGCCTCAGCTGGCAATTTGTCCCATTCACGGATGCCAAAGGTTGTGCCCTTCCAGCCTGGGAAATCTTCATAAATAGGCTCGCAACGGGCTACAGATTCTGCACCACGAGGTAATACGTCTAATTTTTGACCGTCCAAGTTATAACCAACGCACAAACGTATTGTTTCTAAACCATCGAGAACATCCAATTTGGTAATGCAAAGACCTGACAATCCGTTAATCTGAATAGAGCGCTTCAATGCAGCAGCATCTAACCAGCCGGTACGACGTGGGCGCCCTGTTACAGAGCCAAACTCCTTTCCAACTTCAGCCAAACGTACGCCAATCGGATCTTGCTTGGCAGGATTGTCATGATCGTAGAGTTCACTTGGGAATGGGCCGGCACCAACGCGCGTGCAATAAGCCTTAGTAATGCCCAAGATATATTGCAGTGAGTCTGGTCCAACACCTGAGCCGGCAGCAGCATTACCTGCTACGCAGTTACTGGAGGTGACATAAGGATAGGTGCCGTGATCAATATCTAGCAATGTTCCCTGCGCACCTTCGAATAACAAATTCTGACCAGCTTGCTCAGCAGAGTACAAAGCGCTCGAGACATCCACCACCATTGGTTTAAGACGCTCAGCGTAAGACATGGCTTCGGCTAATGTCTTCTCGTAGTTCACTGGCTCAGCGCCATAGTAATTGGTGAGCATGAAATTGTGATATTCCAAATTCTCACGTAACTGTTCCGCAAATTTTTCTGGATAAAACAAATCTTGTACGCGTAATGCACGACGAGCAACTTTATCTTCGTATGCAGGCCCAATGCCACGTCCTGTAGTGCCAATCTTGGCTTCACCACGCTTCTTCTCACGGGCATGATCAATCGCGACGTGATAAGGCAGGATCAAAGTCGTTGCTTCTGAAATCTTCAGGCGAGATTGAACATCCAAACCAGCAGACTCCAGTTCGCCGATTTCTTTAAAGAGTGCCTCTGGCGAAAGTACTACACCGTTGCCGATATAGCAGATCACATTTTTATGCATGATTCCAGAAGGAATCAAACGCAGAATAGTCTTCTTGTCGCCGATGATGAGGGTATGGCCTGCATTGTGACCGCCTTGAAAACGAACCACCGCTTGCGCATGATCAGTCAGCCAATCAACCACCTTGCCCTTGCCTTCATCACCCCACTGGGTGCCAATGACAACTACGTTACGACCTTTAGTTTGCTGCTTTGAAGACATAATAAAATCCAAAAAGATAATTACAAAATAAGTGAACTGCTTGATGCCTAATTAATTACTTTACTTCTGCTTTACTTCTGCCTTACATCCCAAGAGTTGCCTTGTTTGACTAACTCTCGATCACATTCATATTCGGCAGCTTCTACTGATGTACCTACCGGAATCTGTATCACCACCTCGCCCTTACTCCTCAGAGTTGCGATCACCTTACTTAACTCAGCATCATCAATCCAAGGAGCCAAGATAGCCAACTTGCGAATGTTTAATGGCGATAAATTGGCTAGAGTTAATAGATCTAAAGAAAAACCCGTTGCAGGACGCGAACGACCAAAGGCTTGACCTACGTGATCATAACGACCCCCTCTGGCGATCGGTTGCGGCAATTGATCAACGTAAGCGGCAAACATGACGCCGCTGTGATATTGGTAACCACGCAGATCAGCCAAATCAATGCTGAGCTCTAAATTGGTAGACAAATTTGCCGCAGCAGAAACTAAACGCTCAAGATCTGCCAAAGCTTGATCAATTGCTGCATGCTGAGGCAATACTTTCTTAGCGTTTGCCAAGACTGCAGAGCAAGGACCATTCAATTCAGTCAATGCCATCAGCGCTTGAGCAACATTTGCGGGCAAGCAGGCTGCCCATTGACTTAAGCGGGGACGATCTTTGCTTTGCAACAAGCCATACAACACTTCAATAGTTTCTTTATCTAAATGCTGGCCATCCAAAATGCCCGCCAAAATACCAGCGTGCGACAAATCTAAGTAGACCTTCTCCAACCCAGCAACGGAAAGTGTTTTGAGCAATAAGGTAATCGCCTCAAGATCAGCTTCCCAGGTTGCGCAACCGTAAATCTCTGCACCAAGTTGTAATTCTTCACGTGCTGAGCTGCCAACAGGAGTACGAGCATGTGCAACAGAACCGGCATAGCAAAGACGAGTGACACCAGCACGATTTAAGAGGTGCGCATCAATACGAGCCACTTGGGGAGTTATATCAGCACGCAAACCTAAAGTGCGGCCAGATAACTGATCTACTAGCTTGAATGTTTGAAGATTGAGATCCGAGCCGGTGCCGGTTAATAAAGAATCCAGGAACTCCAAAATTGGAGGGGCGACCAGCTCATAACCATAAGACTGATACAGGTCCAAGACGGCACGACGCAGAGACTCAACCTTGCGAGCCTCGGCAGGCAAAACATCTGCAATATCCTCGGGAAGTAACCAGCGATTCATGATGTCGACTATTTGCTTTCTTATTTTTTGTGCAAGAACTTGAAGAACTCACCATTGGGCTCAACCACCATGATGTCTTTCTTATCCTTGAAAGAGCTTCTATAGGCCTCTAAGCTTTGATAAAACTGAGCAAATTGGGGATCGCGCCCAAAGGCCTCAGCATAGAGTGCGGTAGCTTTAGCATCGCCAGCACCCTTAATCTTTTGCGCATCGCGATAGGCTTCCGCCAAGATCGTGTCACGTTGACGCTCTGCATTCGCACGAATCTTGTCAGACTCTGCAGCGCCCATTGATCGTAATTCGTTAGCAACGCGCTTACGCTCTGCCTCCATACGGCGATAAACAGAATCGCTAATTTCCGCTAGGAGATCAACGCGCTTTAAGCGTACGTCTACGATTTCTACACCAATATCTGATGCATCATCTGCAACCTTCTTGCGAATACCCTGCATTACTTCTTCACGCTGATCAGAAATCAACTCACGCACAGTACGTTTAGTGAACTCCTCATTAAGAGCTGAGCGTACCAATTGCGTCAAGCGGTCTTGCGCCAAACGCTCATCACCCTTAAAGCTAATAAAGAACTTGCGTGGATCAACAATGCGCCATTTCACATAAGAATCTACTAATAAGTTTTTCTTTTCGGCAGTAATGAAACGCTCTGCTTCTGGATTATCAATTGTCAAAATGCGACGATCAAAAAAACGGACGCTTTCAAATGGGGCTGGAAGCTTTACTTGAATTCCCGGCGATTCAATCACTCGAACAATCTGCCCAAATGAAAACACCACAGCAAACTTACGCTGATCCACAACAAAAATACTGGAAGACAGCACGTATATCAGTGCAATAAAGCCAATACCCGCAGCAATTAAACGATTAGCATTCATTATCTGGACTCCCTATCGCGACTACGGAGGCCATCACGTTTATCTGCAGTGCTATTCGTTGCCGGCGCTACTGGAGTAGCGCTAGAGGAGGAGCTTGTAGGATTTGTATTTGTGCCAGTTGCCCCACCCACCGTTACGCTGCCAGTTGGAGTACTTGTCCCAGATGAATTAGTTTGCCCACTAGCAGCTTGAGAACTTTCAGCGCTTACTTGCGCAACGATCTTATCGAGCGGGAGATATAGCAAGCTATTACTCTTGGTAGTATCGACCAAGATTTTGGTGACGTTGTTATACATCTCGCGCATGCTATCGATATACATGCGATCACGAGTAACTTGAGGCGCCTTAGCGTATTCAACCAAGATCTGTTTAAAGCGTGTGGCATCACCCTCTGCAGTAGCTACTACACGAGCTTTATAGCCTTCAGCTTCTTGAATAAGCCGCGCAGCAGTACCTTTGGCGCGCGGAATAATATCGTTAGCATAAGCTTGACCTTCACTCTTCAAGCGCTCTTGATCTTGCCCCGCCTTCACAGCATCATCAAAAGCGGCTTGCACTTGTTCGGGTGGCTGAACATTTTGCACTGTCACACTAGTGACGTAAATGCCCGTTTTATAACTGTCCAAAATCTTCTGTATGGAATTGGCTAAATCAATACCAATCTTTTCGCGTCCTTCATACAGCACGGTATCCATCTTGCTACGCGCAACGATCTCACGCACCGCTGTCTCAGCAGCCTGCACTACTGCTGCATCTGGATCGCGGTTATTGAATAAATAATCAGTAGGATCTTTCAGTCGGTATTGAACAGCAAAGCGCACATCGATGATGTTCTCATCTTCAGTGAGCATTGAGGAATCTTTTTGATTAGTAGCTTTAATTAATATCGGACGACCCACCTCAACAGATCGAACTCCCGATAAGTTCACGGTCTCATCGGACTGAATCGGCCAAGGCATGCGCCAATTAATGCCAGGCTTAGCGGTGTAATCGTACTTACCAAACGTGAGGACAACCCCAGCTTGACCTTCTTGAATAATGAAGAAGCCACTGCATACCCACATAAAAAATACAACTGCTCCGGCAATCAGAAAGCTTGCCTTAGTGCCAAATGGATTGCTGAAATTAAAGTTAGGTGTATTGAAGCCACCATTGTTACCGCCATTACCACGTTGGGATGGCGGGGGAATATCACCGCTGTTTGGCTTGTTTGCTGGCTTACTAGCATTACCTGTTACACCTGGATTTTTCTTACCGCCAAAGATGCCAGCAATTCTGTCATTAAAATCACGCCACAACTGATCTAGATCTGGTGGACCATCGGGTTTAATAACTGGATTCGTTGGTTGATTTGTTGGCTGACTTGTTGGTTGACCGCCTGGCTGAGTCTCTACAGGCTTATTAGTTTCGGGATCTGCTTTTGGAGCTTGATCGCTTCCCTGCCCATCTTTGGCATCTTTAGATCCAGCAGAATTGTGGCTATTGCCCCATCCTGGATCATTAACCGAAAAAAAGTCTAGAAATTTACGCGTCATTAGAAAAATAGCTTCGGTTGGAAATCGGATTAAATTCAGAAGTTTCTGGTCGTTCGGGTAAGGGTTCTAAAAACTCATCCGGGGCCAATTGCTTCTTGGCACGGTTGTGTTCGACCCTTATTCTATCAGTCATTTGAGAGCATTCAGCGAGGGCTGAGCGAAGTAAATCAAGCCCCAAGCCCGTCTTGGCTGACAGGAAAACTTGGCTTGGAAAGCCCTGTCCATCGCGCTCTAAAACAGCCCCCCGGGTGAAGGTTTGGGGCATCTGGTCGATCTTATTCATCACCTCGATCCTAGGGATGTCATCGGCCCCGATTTCCTCCAAAACAGCCTCAACTTCAGCCTTTTGCTCCCTAGCAACAGGGCTACAGGCGTCAATAACATGCAAAATCAGGTCAGCATGGATGGTTTCGTCCAAAGTTGCCCTAAATGCCTCTACCAACTGGTGAGGCAAATCCCGGATAAATCCCACGGTATCAGAGACCACAATCGACCCAACTCCCTCTAAATGAACCTTTCTGGAAGTGGTATCCAAGGTAGCAAAAAGCTGGTCAGCGGCATATGTCCCTGCTTTAGTTAGGGCATTAAACAGGGTCGATTTACCGGCATTGGTATACCCAACCAAGGAGACTGAAAACACATCTTTACGATTTCGAGCTCTTCTTTGAGTTCTCTGTTGACGCTGTAATTTTTCTAATTCATTTTCTAAGCGTTTCGCTTTAGTGGCCAACATGCGTCGGTCCAACTCCATCTGGGTTTCGCCAGGACCGCCGCGGACACCAATACCGCCGCGCTGTCGCTCTAAGTGGCTCCAGGCTCTAACCAAGCGCGACATGCGATAACGCACTTGCGCAAGCTCAACTTGCGTCTTACCAATATGACTTTGTGCTCTTTGGCTAAAGATATCTAAAATCAAACCGGTGCGATCCATCACATGAAAACCAATGTGACGTTCTAAATTACGCTGCTGAGTTGGGGAGAGCGGATGATTGAAGATGGCAAGCTCTGCGCCCTGCTCCTCCATTACTCTCTTGAGTTCATTAGCCTTACCTGAGCCAATAAATAAGGCGGGGTCCGTTTTGCCTTTGCGTGCAATAACACTAGCCGCGGGAACAGAGCCAGCGCTGTCAGCCAAAAGACTGAGCTCAGCCATGCTATCTGCAAAATCTTCGCGTCCTGTGTCTACACCAACCAGAACGGCGCGTGCCGCATCTACTCCAGTTTTATACAGGGCTAGCTTCTTCTAAACGGAAATCAATCGCACGAGCGGGAACGATCGTAGAGATTGCATGTTTGTAAACCATCTGCGTCACTGTATTGCGCAAGAGTACGACATATTGATCAAATGATTCAATATTGCCCTGCAACTTAATACCGTTTACAAGATAGATCGAAACAGGAACATGCTCTTTGCGCAAGGCATTGAGGAATGGATCCTGAAGTAATTGAATTTGTTTGGGGTTGCTATTACTCATACTGCTCCTTAATTATCTTTTGTTAACTACTTTTTTGGGAGTCTTGCTTTTTTTATTAATATCAATTTTTACTACAAATCATTTAATACAAACTACCCATGTCAACAGACCATTGAATCTTCTATATTGGGCTGATTTTCAAAAAAATCAAGTCCATTTCGGCACGAAGATCAAAACTTAGCCCAAATTAGCGCTTTTTGCCTTTTTTACCCTTATCAGCATCGACATAGGGGTTTTTGGCTGTGTTCATCTGAATACGCAAAGGTGTGCCACGTAATTTAAAGACATCCCTAAAGCGACCTTCTAAGTATCGCTTGTAGCTATCAGTCACCCCACTCAAGGATGTGCCATGAATGACCACAATTGGGGGATTCATGCCCCCTTGGTGGGCATAACGTAATTTCGGACGACCCATGCCAACCCGTTTTGGCTGCTGATGCTCGATTGCCTCTTGCAGGATACGAGTTAAACGAGGGGTTGGCAGCTTAGCCATTGCAGCAGCATAGGCTGCATCTACATCCTTAAAGAGCTCCTTTAGGCCAGTACCTTTTTTAGCGGAGATTGGATGAACATTTGCAAAATCGAGAAAGCGCAGTTTTTGTGCAATCTCTAAACGAGCACGCTCTTTTACATAAGCATCCAAGCCATCCCACTTGTTGACTGCAACCACTAATGCACGGCCAGCCTCCACAATAAATCCAGCGATGTGGGCATCTTGCTCAGAAATATCTTGTTGAGCATCCAACATCAAGATCACCACATTGCAGTCGGCAATCGCTTGCAATGTTTTGACTACGGAGAACTTCTCAATCGCCTCAAATACTTTTCCACGACGACGCAAACCTGCTGTATCAACCAAAATATAAGGCTTGCCATTGCGCTCAAAGGGAACTTCAATAGCATCACGAGTAGTGCCAGGCATATCAAAAGCAATAACACGCTCTTCGCCAATCAACTTATTGATCAAGGTAGATTTACCGACGTTTGGGCGACCCACTACCGCAATCTTCATTGGGCGATTTGGATCGTTAGCTATTTCCTCTTCATCGGGCTCAGCAATTCCAAGTGAATCTAATGCGTCATCAATCAAGCCTCTTACACCATCGCCGTGCGCAGAAGAAATTGGGAATGGCTCGCCTAAGCCAAGTTCATGAAAGTCTGCAGTAACAACACCAGCCTGCATACCTTCAGTTTTATTGACTGCCAGAATGACTGGTCTACCTGTCTTGCGCAAGAAATCCGCGATCACGCGATCTTGTGGTGCCATTCCTAGGCGACCATCGACCAAGAAAATCACGATGTCAGATTCAGCAACAGCCTGCTTCGTTTGCTTTGCCATTTCAGCAACAATGCCAGTCTTGGCTACTGGCTCAAAACCGCCAGTGTCTACGCAAATAAATGCGCGCTCACCAATGCGGCCTTTGCCATAGTGACGATCTCTCGTTAGGCCAGAAAAGTCAGCCACCAAAGCATCGCGTGAACGCGTTAAGCGATTAAAGAGAGTTGACTTGCCCACATTGGGACGGCCTACGATAGTGATAACTGGATTCATTTTGGACTGTACGCCGCTATTTTTCCACCTTGAGACTGAACCAAGATGAGGCCACCTACTGCAATGGGGGCAGCCGAGATTGGACTACTGTCGTGACGAATACGCGCAACCATCTCACCATTCGCCTGTGAAAATGCATGGATATAACCTTGGGCATCACCCATCAATAAAACCTTACCTATCGCAAGCGACTCACCTACATCACGAAATGTCAGCTGAGTATTTTCCCAAACTTGTGTGCCGTCTTTAGTTGCAAAAGCAGTGACATAAGATTTGTCGTTTGCTGCAAAAACCATATCCGTGCTTTGTGAAGTACCTGTATAGCTTGAAAAATCCTTAAACCACAAGAGATTTCCAGTGCGGGCTTGACCACAACCAACGCGTCCCTGATATGAAACCGCACAGAGAATATCGCCTTCCAAGCTTGGTTTAGCAGTGACATCATTCAAGCGCTCAATTTCTGAGAAGCCTTTAGGAAAGGACACGGGTGTCTCCCAAACCAAACCGCCATTGGCAATCGCAATCATGCCAAAACGCCCGCCTGCAAAACCAGTAACGATCACTTCATTATTGATGGCCAACATGCCATAGCCGACACGTAAGGACAAAGCAGACTGCTGCCGCTGATAAGTCCATTTACGTGCACCGGTTTGCGCATCTAATCCAACAAAACGATTATCAAGCGCGCGAACAATGACTATACCGCCCGCAACCACAGGTTCACTTAAGACCTCGCTACCGACGCTGACATTCCATATTGGCTTGCCAGTATCATCGTAGGCATAGACCATACCTTTAGTAGTGACGGCAACAGTAGTGCGCCCATCGGAACCAGGACCAACCGATAAACGTTCTGGTACGGATGCTTCCCAAACTTTACTGCCCGATGTCAAATTAATCTTGGCTAGATTGCCACGATGCGATGCTGCATACACTGCATCCCCAGCAACAATAGGATGAAAGTTAAAAGACTCGGATGAACCAATACTGGTTGACCAGACAGGTTGCAAATCAAATTGATTTGTCACCGCACCTAGTTCAGCAGGCTTTCTTACTCTCGAGCCTCCAGAGCAAGCAGCTAAAGCAATTACCACGGAACCTAATACCAAGGCAGTGCCTATACGTATTGGCAAACGCTTCATCTCTTTAGTCATCACTGAGCAACTCCTCCAACAGCATCTAATTTAACCTTTAAGAGACGACGCGCCTCTTCAGGAAATTCTTTTGACTGATCTAATTTTTTCCAGGCCTCTTGATAGCTTGCTTTAGCTTCAGTGTTTTTCTTTTGCACCAGATACCAATCACCACGACGCTCAAGCCATAAAGACTCAAAACCAACAATAGGCTTCTCTTTCAATATTTGATCGGCTTCAGCAAAATCCTTTTCACTGCCCTGCTCAATGAGTTGAGTTACTAGGCGTAATTTTGCCAATGCGAGATAACCATCATTTGAAGCATTCTTTGCCGCCCAACGTAAATAATCCAAAGCCTTAGCACCATCACCTGCATCAGATGCAATACGAGCAGCAATCAAACTCGACATTGCTGCATAAGGAGTGCCCCCAAAATCTTTTTGCATATCGTCAGCTGCGCGCAAGGTTTGATCTTTATCGCCTTTAGCAATAGCACTCACCATCGTTTCATAAAGCTTGGAAGCTTCAAGTGCTTGGCTATTACGCCACCATTGATACCCACTATAGGCAATATAGGTCAATAAGACGGCAGTTACTACACCAGTAATGAGGTTGCGATACTTTTGCCAAAACGCTTTGAATTGGTCTAATTGTTCTTGTTCTTCTAGATCTAAAGGCATTTCAATCCAAACTCATTTTTAGGTAATTAATGGTGTTATTAGCTCAATTCTATTCGGAGGCGCCAACAAGGGCATCAATTGCGGCCCCCAAGACATCATCCAAAGGAACAGATTTCTGTTCACCCGTGCCGCGCAAGTCCTTGAGCCCTGCCTCATTCTTAGCCAATTCATCAGGACCAATAATGACCGCAAAAGCAGCCCCACTGCTATCTGCCTTCTTCATTTGAGACTTAAAGCTAGCTGATTGACCATCTGGAGGGCAGAAAAGAATGGTGTCAATACCTGCACTACGAAGGCGCTCAGCGATGATCATGGCAGTAGTTAGCGTCTCGCCGCCTTGATGCAAAACAAAGATATCGCATTGCGCCTGAGCTTCAGGTAAGGAGCCAGAAACTTTCATCAATTCAAGTACGCGCTCCATTCCCATCGCCCAACCACAGGCAGGCGCCGCTTTGCCACCCATGCGCTCAATCAATGGGTCATAACGTCCGCCCCCAGCAATCGTACCTTGAGCACCTAGCTCGTCAGTCACCCATTCAAATACAGTGAGGTTGTAGTAATCCAAACCACGCACTAAACGAGGATTGATTTTGCAAGGAATGTTATTTGCCTTGATTAAAGCTTGCACTTCGTTGAAGTGCTTGAGAGACTCTTCACCCAAAAAATCTAATAATTTAGGCGCGCCCTCAATTAATGACTGCATCTCTGGATTTTTAGTATCTAAGATACGTAATGGATTGCTATTGAGACGACGCTGAGAATCTTCGTCGAGCTGCTCTTGATGCTTTTCAAAATAAGTCACTAAAGCTGCACGATGTTCGGCGCGCTCAGGAGCTTGACCCAAAGAGTTCACTTCTAGACGCACACCCTTTAAACCCAGCTCATCCCAAAGACGTTGGCCCATCAGGATGATTTCTGCATCGATATCCGGCCCAGCAAAGCCTAAGGCCTCAATACCAAACTGGTGAAACTGGCGATAGCGACCACGTTGTGGGCGCTCATGACGAAACATCGGGCCGGTATACCAAAGACGCTTGGGCCCCTCGTAAAGCAAATTGTTTTCAATCACAGAACGTACTAATGCAGCAGTACCCTCAGGACGCAGAGTAAGTTGCTCACCATTTAAACGATCTTCAAAGGAGTACATCTCCTTTTCAACAATGTCAGTAACCTCGCCAATGCCACGCTGAAATACAGCCGTTGCTTCAACAATCGGTGTTCTCAAAAATTCGTAACCATAAGCACGCGTTAGATCACGCAAGACATGTTCAAGATGAACCCACTGCGCCGCATCTGCCGGTAACAAATCATTCATGCCGCGAACGCCATTGATCTTTTGGATCTTTTGGGTCTTAGACTGCGCTGCTTGGTCTTTACTGTGATCAGTCATTTCTATTCTTGTTTTACTTTTACTTTACTTAAACCTGTTTAAACCTTAGTTGCGTAATTTTGTTTGACGTACTCATCAACAATCACTTGGAACTCTTCGGCAATTTTCTCACCGCGCAGGGTTTTTACTTTAACTCCGTCAACAAACACTGGTGCAGCAGGGGTTTCGCCTGTTCCCGGCAATGAGATACCAATATTGGCATGCTTGCTCTCGCCCGGGCCATTCACAATGCAACCCATCACGGCTACGTTCATATTCTCAACGCCGGGATGGGTTTTCTTCCAAATTGGCATTTGTTGACGCAAATAAGACTGGATGTTCGCTGCTAACTCTTGGAAAGTTGTACTGGTGGTTCTGCCGCAACCAGGACAAGCAATCACCATTGGCGTGAAATTACGCAAGCCCATGGTTTGCAGTATTTCTTGAGCGACGATCACTTCGTTTTCACGAGCAGCGCCTGGATCAGGTGTTAATGAAACGCGAATCGTATCGCCAATACCTTCTTGCAACAAAATGCCCATAGCTGCAGTGGAGGACACAATACCTTTGCTACCCATACCTGCTTCAGTTAGACCCAAATGCAGTGGATAGTCCGCGCGTCGAGAAAGATCACGATAAACCGCAACCAAGTCTTGAACATTGCTGACCTTGCATGAAAGTAAAATTTGATCAGGGTTCATTCCCAATTCAACTGCTTTTTCTGCTGACTGTAATGCCGACTGAATCAAAGCCTCAATCATCACTTCTTGCGCAGTTTTTGGCTGCGCTAAAGCTGCATTGCTATCCATGATGGAAGCCAGTAGATCTTGATCTAAACTACCCCAGTTCACACCAATGCGAATAGGCTTATCGTACTTACATGCTGCTTCGATCATTTGCGCAAATTGTGGGTCACGCTTAGCGCCCTTACCCACGTTGCCTGGATTAATACGGTACTTCGAGAGCGCTTTAGCGCACTCAGGAAAATCATTTAATAAAGTATGTCCGTTGTAGTGGAAATCGCCAATCAGAGGCACCAAAACATCCATCTTATCTAGCTGTTCACGAATATAAGGAACTGCAGCGGCTGCCTCTGGTGTATTGACAGTGATGCGCACCAACTCAGAACCGGCACGGGCCAATTCTTTTACTTGAATCGCTGTGCCTACTGCATCAGCAGTATCGGTGTTGGTCATCGACTGAATGCGCACTGGCGCATCTCCACCAACGATGATGATATTGGTTTTCCAAGCAACCGTTGCTTGACGCGTTGCACGCTTAGGTGATGGACCTAGTGGCAGCTTTGGTAATGAATTATTAGAGGTCATAGAGTTCTAATCTTTTACTTTAATTTTTTGAGCCACTCAATGGGATGTTCATTTGATCCTAAATCGGGTCCCTCATCAGACTCAACTTCTGTGAGTTCGATCTCAGCATTATGAACGTCACGCTCACGAACCCGGGTGCGATCGACTACATCCCCTGCCAACTGACCGCAAGCAGCAGCAATATCGTCGCCACGCGTCTTACGCACTGTCGCCACCATGCCTGCATCCAACAAGATGCTGGCAAAAGCATTTATGCGCTGGGCTGATGAGCGCTTAAGGCCAGACTCTGGGAAGGGATTGAATGGAATGAGATTGATCTTACACTTAATGTTTCTCAGTAAACGCACTAACTCTTTTGCCTGAATATCAGAATCATTAACTCCATCGAGCATGCAATATTCAAAGGTCAAAAAATCTCTTGGTGCAAATGGCAAGTAACGCTCGCAGGCGTCAAGCAATTCTCGTAATGGATATTTCTGATTGAGCGGTACTAATTGATCACGCAATGCATCATTTGGTGCGTGCAATGAAACTGCTAGTGCTACTGGGCAATCTTGCGCAAGGCGATCAATCATCGGTACTACACCTGATGTGGAAACCGTGACACGACGACGGGATAAACCATACGCCCTATCATCGAGCATTAAGCGCAATGCAGAAACAACATTGTCGTAATTGAGTAAGGGTTCGCCCATACCCATCATCACCACATTAGAAATCACGCGTCCAGTATGTTCCCAGCCTGGTGTTGGAAACTTTTCTATTCTGCGAATAGCTTCAGGATCATTACGCAAAAGATGTTCGGCAAACCAGAGTTGTCCGATGATTTCACCGGAAGTCAGATTGCGGGAGAAGCCCTGATGCCCTGTTGAGCAAAAGCGGCAATTGACCGCGCAGCCTGCCTGAGAGGAGATACATAAAGTACCTCTATCGTCCTCAGGAATAAAAACGGACTCAACCGCATTACCAGCGCCCACATCTAGCAACCACTTACGGGTGCCATCTGCGGCATGTTCATCCTTGATAACGGGGAGAGAAATTACTTCTGCTTTGTCTAGCAAAGTCGCTCTAAAGCTTTTTGCTAAATCACTCATGTCATTAATGTTTGCTACACCGCGTTGGTGTATCCACTGCATGAGTTGCTTCGCCCTAAAGGGCTTTTCATTCAACCCCGCGACATAAGCCGCCATCTGGTCAGCGTCAAAATCTAAGAGATTTACGCGCGGGGAGGTCAATGCGCCTACTTATGAATTAAATAGGTTATTCGTTTTCAATCGTTGATTAACGATTGAAAACATTCATGCCAGGGAAGAAGAAAGCAACTTCCACAGCAGCTGTTTCAGGAGCGTCAGAACCGTGTACAGCGTTTGCATCGATGCTGTCAGCAAAGTCAGCGCGGATCGTACCTTTGTCCGCCTTCTTAGGATCAGTAGCGCCCATCAAGTCACGATTCTTAGCAATAGCACCTTCGCCTTGCAATACTTGAATCATTACAGGACCAGAAATCATGAAGCTCACTAAATCCTTGAAGAAAGGACGATCTTTATGAACGCCATAGAACTGCTCAGCCTCAACTTGTGAGAGATGCGCCATTCTGGAAGCAACAATCTTCAAACCAGCAGATTCAAAACGGTCATAGATTTTGCCGATGACGTTTTTAGCGACAGCATCAGGTTTGATAATAGAAAGGGTGCGTTCAATTGCCATGCAAGACTCCAATAGTGATTTCAAAGGTATTTGCTAGGTGAGGTCAATAAGCCGCCCCACTCCAGCGACCCCCGAATTATACATTGCCTGACCGTATTTACCCCTATGTCTGTAGGGCTAAGCCCTTGAATTTACAGGGCATAAGCCTTTAATTTGTAGGTCTTTTCTGTGGGGGCTTGAAATTAGGGTGTTTTGTCTATACTTAAGCTCAACAGCCCTTCATGGGCTCTTGTATTCACTATGAAAAAGAAGGAGTCAATATGAGTGATCTGAACTCTTACGGCTTTGGCCAAACCGGCTCAATTAGCAATGTCCAGGTGCGCAACCGCGTTCTCCGTAATACTTACGCCCTTTTGGCGCTCTCCATGATTCCAACTGTAATTGGCGCCTGGCTTGGAGTTGCTATGGGTCTTGACCTGTTCTCTGGCAGCCCCTTTATTGGCTTCATCGTCTTCATGGCGGTAGCCTTTGGCTTCTTCTGGGCAATTGAAAAGAATAAAGATTCCGGCATTGGTGTTCTCTTGCTCCTGGGCTTCACCTTCTTCATGGGCATCATGATGTCCCGTTTGATTGGTTTCACACTCAACAGCTATAGCAATGGTGCAGCATTAATCATGTTGTCATTTGGCGGCACCGCTGCCATCTTCGCTACGATGGCAACCATTGCCACTGTAAGCAAGAGTGACTTTGCTGGTATGGGCAAATGGCTTATGGTTGGCGTGTTACTCCTCATCGTTGCCTCATTGGCAAATATCTGGTTGCAATTGCCAGCTTTGATGTTGACTGTGATGGTGTTAGCCATCGCCATCTTCTCAGCCTTCATCTTGGTTGATGTACAACGCGTCATCAATGGTGGCGAGACAAATTACATCATGGCTACTTTGGCCATTTATTTAGATGTGTACAACGTCTTCACCAACTTACTTGCCCTCTTGGGTATTGTTGGTGGTAATCGAGATTAAGGGAGATTAAGACACGCTAAAACTTTAGTGTGTTGTTCTCATCAGGCGCCTGCGGGCGCCTTTTTTACTGCTGCTATTTAGTCTGTTTGTTTAGCTAAATAATTAAGTCGCTACAAACATGCTCACAGCATAGGATAGCGCAACCAAAATCAATAAGATT
>CANCQD010000019.1 GCA_947380285.1 Burkholderiaceae bacterium
CTTGCCATCGACGATGCCGCCTAATGCAGCTTTTGCAAGACCACTACCGATGCTTTGAGCAACATCCGCTACGCGAACTGGTGCCTCAAACTCACGTTTTGATCCATCGGGCAGAGTAACTACAAGCATGATGACCCCATCTTATTTACGGAACTTCATTACTGACATCTTTCCCAAAAAGAAAGCGCGGTAGCTTTTGGGCATCCGCGCCTCTTTGAAGCCATGATTAGCGCTTCTTTTGGGTCTTATTCGTTGGTAGGCTCGATTGGACTCGAACCAACGACCCCCACCATGTCAAGGTGGTGCTCTAACCAGCTGAGCTACGAGCCTATACAGCCATAGAGTTTATCACCGGCGGCGCACTTGGGTGACCCCTTTAACCTCTTCCAAGCTGTTTTGAACCAGCCGGAGCACTTCTGAATCCTTCACCTCAATCGTTAAAAGGATCTGAGCAAGCCCTTTTTTGGCGGATTTACGTAAATCAATGACATGAACGCCTTGCCTAGTAAGAATCTCAAAGAGCTCTCGCATTAACTCGGGTCGATCTAAGCCGGTCACCACCAAATCTGCTGGAAATACCCGTTTTTGCTCTTGATTAACCACCGGATCAGCAGCAGAAGCAGTCCAAGCAGTTTGAATCACTCGCTCAGGCGCTCTTTCGAGAAGACCTCTAAATGTTTTGCAAGAACGGCGATGGATTGAAACCCCTCTGCCTTGTGTCACAAATCCTGCAATGGCGTCTGGTGGAACAGGTCGGCAGCAACGTGCCAACTGCGTTAGCAATGAATCAACCCCAACCACCAAGACATCGCCACCCCGTCCTACTTTATGACTGCTATTACGCAAGACGATTTCAGGTGGGGTTGGAGCAGGCTTGATATCCGAGTGGACCTCAGGCTTGCTATCCGCCGATTTAGAGGATTGCCCAGTCTCTTCATCATCCAATGCGTTAAACCAAGCGCGCACTCTTTGGCGTGCTCTTTGTGAGCGAACATAGTGTTTATCAGGGCTAATCCAATCCCTGGATGGACCACCGTGTTTAACGGCAATGATCTCGATGGTCTGGCCATTCTTCAATGCAGTCTCTAGGGGCACCATTGCACCATCGACGCGAGCGCCTCTGCAGCGATGACCTAGATTGGTATGTACTGCATAAGCAAAATCAATTGGTGTTGAACCCTTCTCTAGAGAGATGACTTTTCCCAAAGGAGTAAGAACATAAATATGATCGTCAATCTCGTGATGCTTGAGTTGATCCCAAGCATCCTCTTTCCAAGAGATGAGCTGACGAGCCCAAGCAATCTGCCTTTCATAAGCAACTTCTGCGCTATGGGTGCCTGGTTGATGATTGATGCTAGGCTTGTTGGTCTTTGCGGGATTGGGTGGTGTTGCCATACCAGCATAAGCACCCTCTTTATAGCGCCAATGTGCAGCTAAACCATACTCAGCTTGCTGATGCATCTCTTGAGTGCGCACCTGAATTTCAAACGCTATGCCATCTTCATTCATCACCACTGTATGCAGTGATTGGTATCCGTTCGGCTTGGGACGTGCTATGTAATCGTCAAACTCTCTTGGTACTGGCTGCCAAACGTTATGCACGATACCGAGTACGGCGTAACAAGATTTAACATCATCCACCAATACCCGAAATGCTCTGACGTCATATAGATTGGCAAAGTCTAAAGATTTACCTTCCATCTTTTTCCAGATGCTATAGATATGTTTTGGCCTACCGAGGACTTCGCCTTCAATCTGCGCAGCCTTCAACTCCGCTTGCAATTGCAAAACAATTTGATCAATAAATGATTGGCGCTCAATCCGCTTCGCATCTAACATCTTGGCGATATCGCGATAAATCTGTGGCGATAGCACTCGAAAGGCTAAGTCCTCCATCTCCCATTTCATCTGCCAAATACCCAATCGATTAGCCAATGAGGCATCGATATTCAGAATTTCTTGGGCCCAAGCAGCGGGCATCTCAATCTTTTCTTGTGCTATCCAGCGCAAGGTCTGCAAGCGAGATGCAAGGTAAATAAGAACTACCCGCAAATCATCGCCAAATGCCAATAGCATTTTGCGCAACATTTCTTCTTGACCCGTGACACTTAAGCCACCATCGTCACGCACTAACTTTGCTTGCGCTTGACGTAAGCCACGATAGCCAATCAGTAACTTCGCGGGCTCCTCACCAATCAGCTTGATAAGCGCTTCTTTACCATGGGTGCGAGCAATATTGCTTGCTGCAGTTAGCGTCGCTTCATCTAGATTAAGGGCTTGTAATATTTGCAAAATGCCAGCCGAATGTAGCTCTGCCGGCTCGCCATACCAGGCATCTTGAAATAGCGCTACTTTTTCTGATTGGGGGGAGGCATTTGCCATTGGCAACTAAGGATGATTAACTAAAAAACTCTTTTACTAAAGCAATTTGTTCTGGCTTTACAAATGCAGGTGCATGACCAACATTAGGAATCTCAATGCTACGAGCATAAGGATTCACTTTGCACATCTGAGCAACAGTAGCCGCAGATAGTAGGTCCGAAGTTCCACCACGCACGATTAGCATAGGAATATGAATTTGCTTGAATGCATGCCACATCGCCATCTCGCCTGCTTTAGCCATGATAGGGTTCACAGATGCAAATGGCACAGAAATATCGGGGTCGTAATGCATGATCCACTTGCCCTCTTTTTGGACCAACATGGGGCCGTTATAAATCTCCCACTCTTCTGGTGTGTGCTCACCAAAGGAGGTGCAAATTTCATTCAAGCGTTCGAGTGCGTCAGCGCGATCATCAAATACAAATGGCTGACCAACATATGAACCTAAACGCTTTATTGCCTCCGGCTCAATCTTAGGTCCCACGTCATTAATTAACATCCTGCGAATAGGCGAGTTCGGCATAGCGGCATACACCATACCAATCAAACCGCCCATAGACGTACCAAACCAATCTACTTGCGAAACACCCAGCTTATTTACTAAAGTCGCTATATCAGAGACATATTGCGGCACGGCATACAATATCGGATTTGATATACGATCTGACTCACCTCTACCCACTATATCTGGGCAAACAACGTAATAGTCTTTGCACATCGCCTCAGCCAGAGTTTTAAAATCACTACCCCGCCTTGTTAAGCCATGAACGCAAAGTAATACTTTTCGGTTCGCCGGATTTCCCCAGGCGTGATAGGCCATACGATGCGTTGTATCGCCACTAGCACATTCAATAAAGAACGTCTCGCCCTGATGAATAAGGGGGGCAGCATGCACATCATCACGCAAGTCTTCGTCATGCGTGTGCTCTTCTACGCCACCGAACTCTTCAGGCTGCAATGTCACATGGTCGATGCCGTGCTGATCGAGCAACATCGTATTGATTCTGGACATAATGTCTGGCCACTCTTGCATATCGGCAATTTCTATATGTCCAATCAAGGCTGGAAAACTAGGGGTCATCTCCCATACATGCAGATCATGTACTGCTAGTACTCCTGGAACATTCCTTAAATCGGTGCCCACTTGTAAGTAGTCAATATGAAGAGGTACTCCCTCCATTAAGAAGTGATAAGACTCGTGAAGAATAGAAATGGTAGATTTCAGAATCAAGAGTGAAACCAAAATAGAGAGGATTGCATCGATTGGCATCCAGCCAGTCAGCTGAATAACGATACCGGCGATCAGGGCTGCGACGGAGCCCAATAGGTCACCCATCACATGCACTAAAGCAGCACGAGTGTTAACACTCTTTTTATCGCGCGATAGCACCCATGCGACAACGATATTCATAGCCAAGCCGATAGCAGCAACTACCGTTACTGTTAAGCCATCTACTTTGTGCGGATCATAGAAACGACTAATTGCCTCAACCACAATCCATACAACCAAACCAAGCATCGCAATACTATTGACAAAAGCAGCTAGAGCTTCAGCACGTCCAAAACCAAATGAGTGTTTTGGGGATGGCGGACGACGGGAAATGATTTGCGCCAATAAGGCAAGACCCAATGCTGCCGCATCGGTAACCATATGGCCAGCATCAGATATTAGCGCTAATGAATTGGCAAAATAGGCTGCAGCACCTTCTACCCCAGAAAAGCCTAGCGTTAAAACTAGGGCAATTAAGAGAAGGTTTTGATTAGAAACTTGCTTGCTATGAGAATGCTTTGCATCCCCTTTTTTGTGAGCATGCAAGGATGGGTCTGCCTCAGACTGAGTCTGGGCTTTTGCTTGCTGAAAAGGGAAATGATGGGAACCCGACATAGTGAACCCATTATTCCATTAAATAGCGCCGCTAACTAGAAACCCGTCGTATCAACAGGGGCGCCCGTTTTAGCGATTACTTCCTCTTTAGTCACACCAGGGGCTAATTCAATCAAGTTCAAGCCAGAACGGGTGATATCCAAAACGCAAAGATCAGTGATGATTTGGCTAATCACACCCACACCAGTTAATGGCAATGTGCATTTAGGCAGAATCTTGAGCTCTTCTGTGCCATCTTTCTTTTTAGCAACGTGCTCCATCAAGACGACGACATGTTTTACGCCAGCAACCAAGTCCATTGCTCCGCCCATACCCTTGACCATTTTTCCTGGGATCATCCAGTTCGCTAGGTCGCCATATTCGCTCACTTGCATCGCACCAAGAATAGCAATATTGATCTTGCCGCCGCGAATCATCCCAAAGGAATCTGCAGAAGAAAAAATAGAAGACCCGGGTAAGGTTGTTACCGTTTGTTTGCCGGCATTAATTAAATCTGCATCAATCGTCTTCTCAGTCGGAAATGGTCCAATACCCAATAAGCCATTCTCTGACTGAAGCCATACTTCCATATCTTTTGGTACATGATTGGCCACTAAGGTTGGCATACCAATGCCTAAATTTACGTAGTAACCGTCTTTTAGTTCTTTAGCAGCACGTGCCGCCATTTCATCTCTAGTCCAAGGCATATCAATCTTCCTAAATATTCTGTTCTGGGTAATTAAGCGTTTGGTGTCAATGTGCGTTGCTCAATCCGCTTCTCTGGAGTGGCGTTGACAACGAGTCGGTGTACATAGATGCCAGGCGTGTGAATCTGATCAGGATCTAATTGACCATTCTCAACAATCTCCTCTACTTCAGCGATCGTAATCTTTCCAGCCATTGCAACAACCGGGTTGAAGTTTCGCGCTGTGTAGCGATAGACTAAGTTTCCTGACTTATCGGCTTTCCATGCTTTCACTAGAGAGATATCAGAAATGATTGAGCGCTCCATGATGTATTTCTCGCCATCGAATTCTTTTTCTTCTTTACCCTCAGCAACCAATGTACCAACACCTGTTTTGGTATAGAAAGCAGGAATACCGCAACCACCGGCGCGTAATTTTTCAGCCAAGGTTCCTTGCGGTGTAAATTCCAGCTCCAACTCACCTGCTAAATACTGACGCTCGAATTCCTTGTTTTCACCCACATAGGAGGCAACCATCTTTTTCACCTGCCGCGAATTGAGTAATAAACCCAAACCGAATCCATCAACGCCAGCGTTATTGGCAATTGCTGTGAGGTTCTGAGCACCCAAATCCTTCACCGCCTGGATTAGAGCCTCTGGAATGCCGCAAAGTCCAAAACCGCCAACAGCCAATTTTTGTCCGTCTTTTAATACATCCCGCAGGGCATCTGCTGCCGATGGGTAAGTTTTATTCATAACTTTTGTCCTAATATTGCCAAAAAGGGTAAAAAAGCAATCATAACGCTTCAGACGCTGCTTGCCATGCGCTCTTAGCACCAAATGGGTTTTTGCCAGTTAGAACTAAACTAGTAGGGCTTAAATGCCTTATTTTTAAAGAAATTTCGGAGAAATTGAATGAATTCTGCAGAGTTAGTAGAGCAATTTGGCCCCAGAGACTCTATGGACTATGACCTAGTTATTGTCGGCGGTGGCCCTGCAGGATTGTCAGCTGCTATAAAAGCCAAGCAATTAGCCAACTCCTCTGGAAAAGAGATCAGCGTTTGCGTACTGGAAAAAGGTTCAGAAATCGGAGCCCATATTCTTTCCGGTGCAGTCATGGATCCAAAGGCGCTTACTGAATTATTTCCTGATTGGAAAGAGTTAGGCGCCCCTCTCGATACTCCAGTAACGCAAGATCAATTTTTATTTTTGACCAGCGATAACTCATATCAAGTTCCAAACTGGATGCTGCCACACTGCTTTAAAAATGAAGGTAACTATATTGTCAGTCTTGCGAACGTGACTCGTTGGCTAGGGCAACAAGCAGAGAGTCTCGGTGTTGAAATTTTCCCCGGCTTTCCTGCTGCAGAAATTCTTTACAACGAACAAGGCGCCGTGTGTGGGGTCATCACTGGCTCAATGGGCTTAGACAAAGAAGGCAATCCCACTGAACAATTTCAGCTTGGCATGGAATTACGCGGTAAGTACACCCTCTTTGCTGAAGGCTCACGCGGTCATTTAGGCAAACAACTCATTTCTAAGTTTGCTTTAGACAAAGATGCAGATCCCCAAAGCTATGGCATCGGCATTAAAGAGTTGTGGGAGGTAGAACCCTCTAAGAGCAAGCCTGGTCTAGTTGTCCATACTGCGGGCTGGCCACTGGAGAGTGACACCTATGGTGGCTCATTCCTCTATCACTTGGGTGATAACAAGGTAGCGGTTGGCTTAGTAGTTGGACTTTCTTATAAGAACCCCTACCTCTCTCCTTTTGAAGAATTCCAACGCTACAAATTACATCCTAAGATTCGCGAAACATTTGAAGGCGGCAAACGAATTTCTTATGGTGCTCGCGCACTCACAGCCGGTGGTTTAAACAGCCTGCCTAAAACGGTATTCCCGGGTGGCGTACTCATTGGCTGTGATGCTGGTTTTCTCAACGCCTCACGCATCAAGGGCAGTCATGCGGCAATTAAGACCGGCATGCTTGCTGCTGAAGCAGCAGTAGCAGCTATTAATGAAAATCGCTCTGAGGACGTTTTATCTGCATACCCTACTGCATTCCAAAATAGTTGGCTACATACCGAACTCAATCAAGCGCGCAACTTCAAGTCTTGGATGTCAAAAGGACTCTATCTGGGCACATTGATGGTTGGACTTGAGCAAAAACTGTTGGGCGGCAATATGCCATGGACGGTACATTTGAAGCATGCCGATCATGAATGCTTAGAGCCGGCAGCGCAACATCAGCCAATTGATTATCCAAAACCAGATGGCAAGATCACATTTGATCGTCTTTCTTCCGTGTTTATCTCAAACACTAACCATGCTGAGAATCAGCCGATTCACTTGACCCTAAAGAATCATTTCGTACCAGTGGATATCAACCTCAAAACCTATGCAGGGCCAGAGCAACGATACTGCCCGGCCGGTGTATATGAGTATGTTGAAACCGATGGCAAGCCTCGTTTGCAAATCAATTCACAAAACTGCGTGCATTGCAAAACATGTGATATTAAAGACCCAACTCAAAATATCATCTGGATAACGCCAGAAGGCGGTGGTGGCCCGAACTACGCATCGATGTAATCAAGGAACCCAGAGCACCTGTTAAATACCGGGGTTTTCATCCCAACACGAAAAAATAAATAGCGTTATATTTACGCCATGATGATCTTACATACTATGCTTCGCGTTGGTGACCTCAAGCGGTCCATTGATTTCTACACTAAAGTTTTGGGCATGAATTTATTGCGCACAACTGAACGCCCTGAGCAAAAGTACTCTCTCGCCTTTGTCGGCTTTGGCAAGGGCAACAGCGATGGTCAAGCGGAGATCGAGTTGACGTATAACCATGGTGTTCATAGCTACGAAATGGGAACAGCCTACGGTCATATTGCAATTGAAGTGCCCGACGCCTATATTGCCTGTGCTGACATCAAAGCAGCTGGCGGTAGTGTCACTCGTGAAGCTGGTCCAGTTGCTGGCGGCGATACCATCATCGCATTTGTTACAGATCCCGATGGCTACAAAATAGAGCTCATTCAGCGCTAATCGTGGCAGCGCCCGATTCGTTTCAACTAGAAATAATAGATCGCTTAAGCGATATCCCAGCTAGCGAATGGAATGCCCTGCTTCCTAAGGATGCTGGGCCTTTTCTTCGCCATGAGTTCCTCACCGCATTAGAAGAGACAGACTGTGTCGGTGGCAATACCGGTTGGCAAGTTGCCCACCTTATTCTGAAAGATGGGCAAAAGCTATTAGGGGCGATGCCTCTATATCTCAAACAACACTCTTACGGCGAGTTTGTATTTGATTGGTCTTGGGCTCAAGCATATGAGCAACAGGGAATGAAATACTTTCCGAAAGCACTCTGCGCCATCCCCTTTACTCCAGTTCAAGGATCACGCATTCTCACTGCTAGTGCGAGCCAGATTGATGCGGACTTAGTTGCCCAACGTTTAATTGATGGCCTAAAGACTTTGGTTCTACAAAACAATCTGTCATCGGCACATGTTTTGTTCCCCTATGCAACCGAGGTGGAGAGGTTCAAAGAACAAGGTTTTATGTTGCGAGATTCTGTGCAGTTTCATTGGCATAACCAAGGTTTTGATGATTTTGAACAATTTTTAGCCGCCCTCACTATGAAGCGCCGCAAAAATATTCGGCGTGAGCGTGAGCAGGTGGCGCGAGAGCTCATTCGTTTTAGGCACGTTCCTGGAAAATCCTCAACTACTTCGGATTGGGAGTTCTTTTATCGCTGTTATGCAAATACCTACCTAGAGCATCATTCCAGCCCCTATTTGAATGAGGCATTCTTTCAGTTGTGGGCACAGCGCATGCCACATAACTTACATCTCATTATTGCGGAGCGCAATGGCAACCCGATTGCCTCGTCATTGCTCGTTGTTGACCCTACTACCTCCAAGGCTTATGGTAGATATTGGGGTGCCATTGAACATGTCCCCTGTTTGCACTTTGAAACTGCCTACTATCAAGCGATTGAACACTGCATTAGTAATCACATTCAAACCTTTGAAGGTGGAGCGCAAGGCGAGCACAAGATGGCCAGGGGCTTCTTGCCAACGACCATACAATCAGCTCACTTCATCGCCGATCCTCAGTTTGCTAAAGCAGTACAGCACTTTTTAAATCGCGAGCATCAAGGCATTGGCGCTTATGTCGATGAGCTTGCCGAGCACAGTCCTTTGAAATCGTCTAAAGTACAGCCATGAATTCTGATGACACTAAATCGGTAGTACAAGATGGCTCACATTCACTCTCCACAGGAGATGCTGACTCTGACTCGCCTTGTATCGGTGTTTGCACCACACTTTATGATGAGATCTGCCAAGGCTGTGGACGTACTCTTGGCGAAGTAAGTAATTGGGTATTCTTTTCCCAAGAAGAAAAAGATTCAGTATGGCAGCGTATTCGTGCAGAAGGTACTGCAACACGCTTTCAACGACAGGCCAAAGAAAATAAGCCCAGCTAATGGGCTTATTTCTGTAAACAGCTTATTGCTTTACCAGTATCAGCCGGCCAAGGCCTGGCTGCGCAAATACTCTTCGTAGGTGCCGGAGTAATCTGCAATAGTCCCATCCATCTTCACCTCTAAGATACGATTGGCTAACGCTGATACAAATTCACGGTCATGAGACACGAATATTAAAGTGCCATCGAATTTCTCAAGTGCAATTTGCAAACTCTCAATCGATTCCATATCCATGTGATTGGTTGGCTCATCCATTGCTAGAACATTATATTTTTGGAGCATGAGTTTGCCCCAAATCATCCTGCCTTTTTCGCCACCAGAAAGTACCTTGACGGACTTGCCAATATCATCACCAGAGAAAAGTAAACGACCTAAGGTGCCACGAATGACTTGATCGTCGTCGCCAGTATTGCGCCACCAATTCATCCAGTCCATCAATAGTTCGTCTTTAGCGAACATCTCAGTATTGTCTTGAGGCATCACGCCAACCTTAGCATTCTCGGCCCACTTCACATCACCGCTATCAGCAGCAATACCATCAAAGCGCTTGCTAAGAATCGTTTTTAAAAGTGTTGTCTTACCTGCACCGTTCTGACCGATGATCGCAACCTTTTCACCGGCACGAATACTAAGCTTGAGGTTCTTGAAGATCGTGCGGTCATATGCCTTAGTCAAAGCATTGCACTCTACCGCCATATTGTGCAGTTTTTTCTCGGTATCAAAACGAATAAATGGATTCTGACGTGATGAAGGCTTTACTTCAACAATCTCAATTTTTTCGAGCTGCCTCTGACGTGAAGTAGCTTGACGAGCTTTAGATGCATTTGCAGAGAAGCGTGCAACGAAGGCCGCTAATTCAGCAATTTTTTCTTTGGCTTTTACGTTAGAACTGAGTTGTTGGGTGCGCGCCTGCACAGAAGCAAGCATGTATGAATCATAGTTACCTGGGTAGACCTTCAATGTTCCATAGTCCATATCCGCCATATGCGTACAGACTTCATTCAGAAAGTGACGATCGTGGGAAATGATGACGATGGTGCTCTTAATCTGATTCAGGATATCTTCAAGCCAATGAATGGAGTGAATATCCAAGTTATTGGTTGGCTCATCAAGCAACAATACATCTGGGTCGGAGAACAATGCTTGTGCCAGCAACACACGCAACTTCCAACCTGGAGCAACGTTGCTCATCAGGCCATTGTGTTGTTCGATAGGAATACCAATTCCCAATAACAACTCCCCTGCTTTTGCTTCTGCGGTATAGCCACCGTATTCAGCGTACTTACCTTCAAGCTCGGCAGCCTTCATGTAGTCATCATCACTAGCATCTGGATTGGCGTAAATAGCATCGCGCTCAGCAGCAGCTTGCCACATCTCTTCGTGCCCCATCATCACTACGTCGAGGACTCGCACATCCTCGTAAGCAAATTGATCTTGACGCAGCTTACCCAAACGAATCCCGGGATCTAAGCTCACATTACCGCTAGTTGGCTCAAGTTCGCCACCTAAAATTTTCATGAAGGTTGATTTACCGCAACCGTTTGCGCCAATGAGGCCATAACGATTACCGCCGCCAAACTTGACGGAAATATTTTCAAACAAGGGTTTTGCCCCAAACTGCATAGTGATATTAGATGCTGACAGCACGGATGTTTTCTAACTTTCTGAAATTCAATTCAATAGTTACCCCCGAATCTGGGGGCAAAGACCATTATTTTAACGGCTTAGACGCTTTGTTTGGCAGGAAGCCAATGGCTTAGGTCAGACTTTGACCCTAAATGGGGTGAAATTCGTATGAATATCGTAAAAATCCTCGTTTTCCTTGCGCTTCAGAAAGTTCACAACCCAATAGGTCAAGGGGGTTGCTAGAACCTCCCAAGAGGTTTTCAGCACATATTGGGCAAGCGCTACCTGGATGACTTCTTCGGTTGGCCAAATACCGTAAAAAGCCAACATATAGAAGAATGAGGAATCAACCATCTCCCCAACTGCAGTTGAACCAATAGTGCGCATCCATAGAAAACGTCCCTGAGTCCAGACTTTCATTTTCGCCAAAACATAGCTATTCACAAGACTGCCGCACCAAAACGAGAACATCGAGGCTAAGGCGATACGCCAAGAGTTTCCAAAAACCGTCTCCAAACCATGCTGATAATTGGCCATGTAATCACCAGGAGCAACTGGTAAGGCTATGACAACCTGAGCCATGACGGCCGCAAAAGCGAGCGCAGTAAAACCAGCCCAAACCGCTCTGCGATCGTAGGCATAACCATAAACCTCAGTTAGGATGTCACCGAAAAAATAGGCGATTGGGAAAAATAGAATTCCGCCACCAAATGGCACATTTCCGAAGTATGGCAAATCTACTTGGGCTGCTTTACCAGCACCAATAAAGTTCGAGCACAACAAAACGACCACGAAGGCAGTCAGAATCAGGTCGTAATAGCGGTGGTGACGTCTAGGTGAGTCCATAAGTGCAGAAAAATGGATAATAGAAAGAGAATATCTGCATTCCTGAAAATACGCAGGAAGCGGATCAAAGTAACGATAAAACCGAATATAGGACGACAAGGCAATGAGTAAAAGTAAGGCGAGCTTTAACTGGGCAGATCCCCTGCTTCTCGATACCCAGCTGACTGAGGACGAGCGCATGGTTCGTGACGCAGCCGCTGAATACGCCCAAGGTCGTCTCATGCCGCGCATTCATGATGCTTACCGCAATGAAACGACAGACCCTACTATCTTTCGCGAAATGGGTGAGCTTGGCCTCTTGGGCATCACAATCCCCGAGCAATACGGTGGGGCTAATTTGAACTATGTGTCTTACGGCTTAATTGCTCGCGAGATTGAGCGAGTAGATTCTGGGTATCGTTCGATGATGAGCGTGCAGTCATCCTTAGTGATGGTTCCCATCAATGAATTTGGTAGTGAAGCGCAAAAGCAAAAGTACCTACCTAAATTAGCTAGTGGCGAATGGATAGGTTGCTTTGGCTTAACGGAACCAAACTATGGATCCGATGCTGGCGGCATGATTACTCGCGCTAAAAAAGTTCCTGGTGGATTTTCATTGACCGGTTCGAAGATGTGGATCTCCAACTCTCCGATTGCTGATGTATTTGTGGTGTGGGCGAAAAATGATGAAGGCATCATTCGCGGCTACATCCTAGAAAAAGGGATGAAGGGCTTAAGCGCTCCAAAAATCAGCGGCAAGATGGGTCTACGCGCCTCCATCACTGGCGAAATCGTAATGGACGAAGTATTTGTTCCTGCAGAAAATGAATTCCCTGAAATCGAAGGTCTAAAGGGTCCCTTCACCTGCTTAAACTCCGCTCGCTACGGTATTGCTTGGGGCGCACTGGGCGCAGCGGAATGGTGTTGGTATGCCGCTCGCCAGTACACCATGGATCGCAAACAATTTGGTAAGCCATTGGCCGCCAATCAGTTGATTCAAAAGAAATTGGCTGACATGCAAACTGAAATCACCTTAGGTCTTCAGGGCTGCTTACGTTTGGGTCGTATGAAAGATGAAGGCATTGCAGCTCCGGAGATTACCTCCATCATGAAGCGCAATTCCTGTGGCAAGTCTTTAGATATTGCTCGCATGGCGCGCGATATGCACGGCGGCAACGGCATCTCCGATGAATACGGTGTTGTTCGTCATATGCTGAACTTAGAAGTTGTAAATACCTATGAAGGCACTCACGATATTCATGCCCTCATTCTGGGTCGAGCACAAACTGGTATTCAAGCATTTAGCTAGGCGTAAGCTAGCAAGTAAAAAGCCCCGCATTAACGGGGCTTTTTACTGAAAAAATTATTCCGGATTTTTTAGCAACGGATAATAGTCGCAGCCCAAGAGAATCCAAGACCGCTGGAAGCCAAAATTGCCAGCTTACCCTCAGATAACAAACCTTCGCGATGGGCCTTTGCCATCGTAAATAAACAATCGGCTGGGCCAATATGCCCAAACTCATCCATAGAGACATAAGTATGATCTTCTGGCATACCAATACCTTGCAAGATATGCGTACGCAAGGAATGCTTCACCTGGTTCATGAGGATGTACTCCATTTCCGTGACGCTATGCCCCGATCGTTCTAGCGCTCGCTTAATTACAGCAAGATATTCTTTGAGATAAACCTTATCTATCAAATTAGCAAATGCTTCTGCATCCACTTTTGAATAGGTCTTAGTCCAATCATTAAATTCTTTGCCAATAGGATTTCGCGTACCACCAGCTTCAACTCGCAGCAAATCGCCTAGATCACCATCAGTATGTTCGGCGAAGCTTAGCAACTGATAGCGAGGATGATTTCTTTTCAGTACAACTGCAGCTGCACCATCACCAAAGTAAAGCAAAGGATGGCACTCTGGAATCTCCGGAGAAATTACACGAGATAAAGTATCGGCACAGATAATTAATGCCGTTTTTACAGATGAGTCACGATCCATGAGGCCCATGGCAATATTGCAAGCTAAGTTACCGCCGGCGCAACCATTGCGAACTTCAAACGAATAAGCATGGCGACATCCCAGCTCTCGCACAACAGCGCTCGAGGGACACCAAAACCGATAATCATAATCACCAGCAGAAACGAAAATCACTAAGTCAACTTCCTCACCACTCATGCCGGCATCTAACAAAGCTTCTTTTGCTGCTGCTAAGCCCATAGTGAAAGGATGCTCTTCATCATTTGCTTTATGAATATGAGTAAATCCAATTCCCTCAGTCAATCTTTCAACTGGGATATTTGCCTGTTTTGCGAGCTCCTCTGCACTAACTCGAGTTGCTGGTGCATAAGTTCCAAAGCCTGCTATGCCAGCAACTACATGGCCGCGATGATGGTCTGAGTATTGATTCATGGGTTGATAACCTTCTTTTCTAAAATAGCTTTAGCAGCCGTATCAAATGCGGCATCGCTATCGTTTTCAAGTTGTACAAAGTGTTCAATGTTGTAATTAGGGAAATTCCGCACAATCGATGATTGATACGAGGGATCATAATGTTTTACTAGCAACTGTTCTACGAGCTCTTGAAAATGTCCTGCATCAATTTCTTCATTCCACTTAGCAATCTGTACTTTTCCATAATGCGTAGTGAGCAAAGCCAATTTTTGTTTGAACTGATCGGTATCCGTTAAGAAGTGATGATACTCACGAATTAACCAAGAGACTCGTGTTTGCGCACTTGATCTCAACTCAATACATACCCCATTGCGAATTTTTTCCATCAAGGCATCGGGCACATGTAAACCGCCGACCTTCTTGCTTTCAGATTCCACAAACACAGATTTAGCGGGATCGAGGGAGCGCAGGGCATTCCACAGCGCAGTCTCAAAGCCTTTTTGAGACGGCTGATTAATATTGGGCTCATTACCCAAAACAGAACCGCGGTGCACAGCCAAGCCCTCTAGATCCAGAATCTGCGCACCTAGTGCGCCGATCTCTTGCAAGACTCTTGTCTTACCACTGCCGGTCATCCCGCAGATGACCTGAAATGAAAATTGGCTGGCCGCTTGATCTAAGCCATCAATCACGGTGCGACGAAACCCCTGATAGCCACCTTCGAGTTGTTTGGCCTTCCAGCCGATGCGATTCAAGATATGGGTAAAGGCGCCACTTCGCTCGCCACCACGCCAGCAATAAATTAGCGGTCGCCATTCACGAGGCAAGTCCAGAAAATGATTTTCGAGATGATTGGCAATATTACGTGAGACTAAAGCGGCCCCTAATTTCTTGGCGGCGAATGGAGATTCCTGCTTGTATAAGGTGCCAATCGTGATGCGTTCTTCGTTACTGAGAACCGGATAGTTGACGGCCCCCGGAATATGATCCAGGGAAAATTCTGCTGGAGACCTGACATCAATGATGAGATTAAACTGATCCAACTCAGATAAAAATTGTTCGGTCCTTAGAATATGGGGATTGCTAGGTTGCACGATCGACTAGCGCAACTTTTGCAGAACGTGCTCAGGCCAAGGCGCTGATGTATTGGTAGTGAGGTCCACCCAAACCATCGTTGCACCACCAATAGCAGCCTCTACCTCAGGCGCTGTTGTTAACGCCATACTGGTATACAGATCAAGACTGGTTCGACCTACCGCACCAATCGAGGTCTTCAATATCAACTCCCCTGGATAAGCAAGTTGTTGATAGAAATTACAAAAGCCATTGATCATCAACATCGATTCACGACCAGGAGCAACCTCATAACCCAATGAAGTAATCCACTCACATCGAGCTTGTTCCATATACCGAAAGTACACGGTATTGTTGACATGCCCATACGCATCCATATCACCCCAACGAATGGGCATGATCATTTCATGAACGAGTTTTCTATCTTCCGGAATCGTGATGCGCATGCTTTAGCGAATACTCTTTTAATTAACCAAGCTGCAAAGCAAGTTGATACAAGTTTGTAGAGCGAGCACCTGAACGGCAAAAAGCCAAAATAGGGCCTGGCAGAGTTTTCAAGAGGCGCGCCATTTCTTGAACTTGGGCTTGAGTAAATGCACCTGGAATCACTGGCAAGTAAACGTAATGTAAGCCAAGCTTTTCAGCTTCAGCCTGAATCGCTGTATTCAAAGGTTGACCGGGGCCGCCCTCACCATCTGGGCGATTGTTAATTACACTCTTGTAACCCTGCTGGGCAATTTCTGCTAAATGGCTAGGGTCGATTTGACCAAGCGTCCCAAACTGGGCGTTGTGGCAAGAAATAGGAAGACTCATGAAACCCTCTACATTAAATGTCTGTGTAATAGGATTGATTTTAAATCAGGCTAGCTTCAGGGGTTTGGCTTACTTCTATGGGCAGTGAAGAAGCGCTCGCAAATCTCCATCCCAGCAAGCATGGCGATAATAAATACCAAGGCCTTAAGGTGGCCAGCGCCTAGAGCAACCAGTGCTGGACCCGGACAAAAACCAGCAATTCCCCAACCTGCTCCAAAAATCAAGCCGCCAATAATGAGGGGCTTAGTAATGTCTCTGCGACTTGGAATATGCAAGGCGCCGCCAAAAAAGGCCTGCGTTCTTTTGCTGACGACATAAAAGCCCCCAAGACCCACTATGACTGCACCCAACATGACAAAAATCAAAGAGGGATCCCAGAGACCAGTCAAATCCAAAAATCCTAAGATCTTCTGAGGATTGCTCATACCCGAGATGATTAAACCCCAGCCAAAGAGGACACCAATAGCGTATTGACTAACAAGACCAAAATGTTTTTTCAACTTAGAGCCCGAGCAAATGACGAAGAATAAAAACCGTCAGAAAACCGGCGACCATAAAAGCGAGTGTGGCAACAAGCGAACGAGGCGATAAACGCGAGAGTCCGCAGATACCGTGACCACTTGTGCACCCAGATCCATACTGAACCCCAAAGCCGACCAAAAGACCTGCAATCACGATCGCAATCCAACTCGCCTCTATTTCTACAACAGGAAATATCCCAAAAAATATTGCTGCCATAAATGGTGCAGAGACTAAGCCTAAAACTAAGCTAACCCGCCATGCAGAATCACTCAATTGAGGATGCAACAATCCAGAAATAATTCCGCTAATTCCTAAAATACGCCCATGAAGTAATACATAAAGAGCCGCAGCTACCCCAAGCATCATTCCACCAAGCAATGAAGGCAATGGGGTAAAAGATATCCAATCAATTTGCATTATTTAATCTATCAATTCTTTAAAATTAACTGCAAGGGTTAGGAGCAAGACGAACTTGCAAATAACGTAAACCTAAATAAGCTCCAAAAATAAATCCTGGTAAGGCCAGTATCGAACCAAGTGCTAGCGTTGAAATGCCACTCAAACCTTGTCCCACTGTGCAACCTAAGGCAGTAACGCCACCAAAACCCATCAATGCAGCGCCGACCAAATGATTTGCAGTGTCTTCAGTATTGCGAAAAGATTCCCAGCGGAACGATTTTGTTGCAATAGAGATCGCGGCTGATCCTAAGATCATCCCCAAAACCGCCATGATGCCGACAGTTAACACTTTAGAGGTATCGCTGTACATCATTAGCCAGTCCAGTGAATAGGCATACGGGGCTACAAAAGATAAGCTCTCCATACGTCCAGAGTTAGTGACTAAAAATACCTCTTCTAAAGTATTAGGATCTTCAGCAACAAAGCCGAGATTTCCAGACACCCACCATACGCCACAGATCGCTAAACCAACAGCAATACCTGCAAATATATTTTCAGCAGTCCAAAATGCTTTACTCATAAAGGCGTATGCAATAAACGCAGCGCCAATGAGTAGGCCTAGAGCCAAATGAAGATCAGGACGTGCGATACCTAGAGGGGCACTTAAAAGACTAGGTAGATCTTGTGGAGTATTAAAAGCAATAAAGAAAGTATCTAGAGTGTTAATGCGAATAACTCCTAAGAACCCCCGCATCGTCATATAGGCCGTTAAACCCAGCACCATAAATACAACGATAGACTTTAAATTACCGCCGCCGATACGAATAAGTGTTTTACTGCCGCACCCTGATGCCAAAACCATTCCGAAGCCAAACAAGATACTTCCCACAGCAGTGGAAAGCCATAAAAATTTACTGCCGGTATACATACTCTTTAGGGGATCAATAAACCCGAAATAAGACATTAAAGTAAAGCCAATAATGGCAACGCCAATGGCTAAGAACCATTGCTTTAAACGATCCCAGCTAGACATGATGAAGACATCAGAAACTGCCCCCATGCTACAAAATCCAGTCTTTTGCATGACTGCACCCAAGAAAAAGGTGATTGCAAAAGTTGCCCAGAGGACTGACTTACTTAGAGAGCTGATATCAACAACATCCATAGCGACTATATCTTGAAAAATTAAGGTTTGAATTTATAAAATTGTTGATTAAGAAAAGCAGCAACGTCTGCTTCATCTTCCGGGAATAAATCGAGACGGAGTTCCGTATTACAAAGGGCAACCATCTTCTTTAAATCAGCGAAGGTTTTAACCTTACCGTCAGAGCGGGTGTAAATCATATCGCCGTTACTAAAACCACTTTTCTTGGCGTGGCAGGCGTAACACTTTTGCTGATCAATGGCCTTACCATTTGCCAAATCCGGGGCGGCAATCGCTGGCGCACTTATTAGCGCACTCAATAAGATTGCAGCAATGGATTGGGAAAGAGTCATTTTCATTACAAATCAAGGATTTAGCATTAATCCTCTATTTTAAGGCCCAATAGCCGAATTTGCCTTACTCGTCTGGCTTACTCAGCCTGAATAGAGAGGTAGACGTTATAGGCATTCATACGATTGGCCGCTCTAAAAAGTGGCATTCCCTCATATTCTGACCAATCAGCCTGCTTATAGGCATCCTCGAACGGATCCATATTAATAGCCGCTTTGGACATAGATTCGCGCAAATATTTCAAATAGTTCCTGGTAAAGACAATATCCTCAACTGGCTTAACCGAATAATTACCATGGCCAGGAATGACAATATTCGGATTTAGTTTTTCGATTTCATCTAGAGCTACTAGCCACCCCTTGCTATCCGCATTTCCAACAAATGGAATGCGTCCTCTGAATACAAGATCACCTGCAAAGAGCACCTTCTCCGAAGGGACATATACCATGAGATCTTCGGGTGCATGAGCGGGCCCCACCCTGCTGATCAAGAAATCAACACCACCTATTGTCAATTTCGATTTTTGATCAATCCATACATCAGCAGAAATGAGCCTTGTATTTGCATTTACCCAAGGGGCAAAATCAATTCTGGAGGCAATCAAGCGCTGCTTTGCAGTTTCTGAGGAAAGATAATTTCGCCCCTCTCCTTGCGCATAAATCTTTGCGCCAATCTTTTTAAATTCCTGCAAACCATAAATATGATCGGCGTGATAGTGGCTAACAATGATGGCAACAATTTTTTGCGAAGTAATTTTCTGAATTTCAGCAATCAACTTTTGCGCAAGAATAGGCGAGCCTAAGGCATCAACCACGACCACTCCACCAGGCGTGACAACAAACCCAGCATTCGAGATAAAGTTTTGATTAGCGCTACTCCCCAACTCTGGAAAGCCCCGCACAAAATAAGTATGAGGCGCTACTTGGATAGGTTTCAGTTGAACTGAATCAGCAGGCTTTGCCTGCCCAAAAGCTGAACTCCAAAATACAAGGGATCCCAAAAGGATCCCCGTCAGACTCTTTAAGCATTGCATGCTGGATTGCTTAAGGCTTGATGTAGGCAAAACCATCTTTATATTGCAGGTCCGCTACGCGCACCACACCTGATGGGGTGAAATCCGCATCCAGTGTGAACTGATCTTTTTTCAAATTACGGTTCTTTAAAGTGATCTCACACACTTCAAACTTCACACCGCGAGATTTAAGTGCTCCTACTAATGGCGCATATTCCACATTGTTTTTCTTATCTTTGGCACCTTCCATCAACATATCAACACCATTAGCATGAGTCACAACAATAATGATGGTATTGGGAGAAGTATCCAAATGATTGCGAATATTGCGCAGGCCTTTTAGACCTTGAGCTTCTGCATCATCAATGTGATAAACCACTTTAGTATTGCCAGCAGATTGAGCTGAAGCAGCAGAGCACAACCCAAATGCAATGGCCGCAACAACGGTAATGATAGAAAGTAGTTTTTTCATGCTTAATTCTCGTTTAGTTAAATATGTAGTCAATTAAATTGGGGCCATGCCAGGATTACTGGCAACGCCTTTGATAATCGGCTCGTTAAGCTTAACTGCTTTCACGACTTTGACATCGCGCAAGTGACGCTCCATCACATCCCAAATGGCTTCGCCACCTGCATTTTTAGCCTCTTCACTAACTGGAGCCCAGCCGGCGACCTTATAAGTCTTGTTTGCTTCAATAGGTTTGCCATTCAGACGCATATCCGTAATACGCTTACCTGCAGTTTGTGCTGGATCAATGGTGTACTGCATTCCACCAACGCGCACCATATCGCCGCCCTGCTGGTAATACGGATCAGGATTAAATAGGTTATCTGCTACGTCCTCTAGAATGGTTTTGATTGTCTCTCCACTCATATTAGTAACGGTGGTGTATGGATAGGTAATTGCCGTTTGATCGAGGAGATTTTCACGAGTAATCGCCTGACCTGGCAAAAGACTGGTTCCCCAACGGAAGCCTGGCGAGAAAGCAATCTCCGCATTCTTCTGTGCCATTAATCCATCTAGAATTAACTGATCAAAGCTACCGTTAAAGTTACCACGGCGATACAAGAGGCCCTCTGTAGTTGCTAACTTCTCATTGAGCTTTGCTTCATACGGAGCTCTGACTTTAGCAATCAACTTATTCATCGTTGGGTCTGCTGGAATCATATTAGAGAATATTGGGAATAGCTTGTAGCGGAAATCCACTGGCTTGCCACCTTTGACATCAAAATCCAAAACACCTAAAAACTTACTATTGGAGCCAGCGTTGGTAACCAGAGTTACACCGCCTGCATTCTTTACCTTCACCGGAATAGGCACTCCATCATGAGTATGTCCACCCAAGATTGCATCCAAACCTCGCACGCGAGAGGCCATCTTCAGGTCCACATCCATGCCGTTGTGAGATAGGAGAACTACTACCTTTGCACCTTTTGATCTCACTTCATCAATGGTCTTTTGCATATTCTCTTCTTGGATACCAAAAGTCCAATCCGGAGTGAAATAACGAGGATTTGCAATCGGCGTATACGGGAAGGCTTGGCCGATGATGGCAACCTGTATGCCGTTCTGAACTTTCATGACGTATGGGTTAAAGACCATATCCCCAAAGTCTGCTGTCTTAATATTTTGGGCAATAAAGGAAACTTTTCCCTTGAAGTCGCCATTGACGATTTCCATGACGCGCTTCTCACCTAGCGTCATTTCCCAATGCGGCGTCATCACATCTACGCCTAATGCAAGAGCGGCATCAACCATGTCTTGGCCATTGGTCCAAAGCGCCGTGCCAGAACCTTGCCAGGTATCTCCACCATCGAGCAATAAAGCGCTAGGACGATTTGCCTTCATTTGCTTAATCAATGTAGCCATATGGGCAAAACCACCCATCTTGCCGTAGTTTTGGGCGGCTGCAACGTAATCCAAATACGTAAAAGCATGAGCATCACGTGTGCCTGGTGGAATACCATTCGCTTTTAAGAAATATTCGCCAACTAAGTGCGGCGTTTTACCTTCTTGAGCGCCGATACCTAGATTTACATTAGGCTCGCGAAAGTAAATTGGCAGTAGCTGAGCATGGCAGTCTGTGAAATGCAGAAAGTGCACATTACCAAATTTAGGTAAGTCATAAAATTTTTGCGCAGTACTTTGCGCATTCACAAAATTTGACTGCAAGCTCATTCCGCCTGCAGAGGCAATCGCTAAAGCCTGCAAAAAATCGCGGCGACTTAAAGACATAACATTCCCCTTATGAAAACAGGCCTGTCGGCCTGTTTTTTGCTTCTTTATTGATTTACTGGTGAAGCAGGATCAAGCAGCAATGCCATGACATCCTGAATCTGTTGCTCATTTAAGAGTTTGAAGTGTGCAAAGCGCGGCATATTGCTACATGCGTTGTATGCCTTAGAATTATTAATACGATTCCAGGTATAGGTCACCACTTCTTGTGAGTAGCCGCGCATCTTTCCATAACCCGTTAATGATGGGCCGATGTTTCCATAAGAAATTTCTTTTGGATCAATCTGGTGACAGTTATAACAACCTCCGCCAATGACGGTGTCAGCCTTATCGGTCCAAGTCGCACCGCGACCACTTTGCGCAATGGCTTCACCCTTCTTCCAATCGCCAATGTACTTACCATCAGATGGCTGCTTAATGCTGCCCATATTCATCTTCTGAATCTTTTCACGCATTTTTTCACCTTGCTTGCTATTGGCAAACACGGGATCGGAACAAAACTTTTGAGTCTCGTCTTGCGCAATACGATCTAATCCCGCGATGCCATCGGCCTTAAAGCTGTCAGTCATCATTTTGTTGAACTTGGGATCATTCTTTTGTTGAGCCACTGCTGCGTTCTGCATGAGGCATGTGGCTAGAATAAATCCAGAAACTGTTAAGAGTTTTTTGATGTGGGTAATTTTCATAATCTCTATCTCTTATCTCTTAACGCTTCAATCCAGGGGTCTCTACAGTCCCGCCATTAGCAGTCTTCGCCATATACATCGATAAAGCGATGGTGACATCAGATCCGTAAATAGGGAACGGAAAACGTTGCTGACGATAGCAATCATTTAAACGTTGCTGCATTGTCCAAAACTGACCGCTCGATACGCGATAGGCAGGCCAGTAACCCCAACCCATCGCCGCACCCTTCTGAGTTGTAATGTTTGGCAAATCTTGCAAGCGAATACGTTTTCCATCTTCGCCATGACAGGAAGCGCATGAGAAGTCCATTGGGCCGCCCTGGAAAAAGAATGCGCGCTTACCAAGCTCATACATTTCTTTTTCTTTGGGGTGCGCTGTGCTTACTTGAATTTTGTCACCCTTAGATAAAGTGACTACGTAAGCAACAATGGCCTCCATATCCTTCTTGGGACCTTTTTGAAATGGTGCATCAACCATCTCTTGTGGATCGCGACCTTGAAGCTTCTGCATACAAGTCATTAAGCGAGACTCGAGATCTTGAACTTTATTTGTATCTTTGAAATAACGTGGCAGCTGCGCTGCTGCGCCCTTCACTACTCCTGGTCCTAGTCCTAAATCACACTTCTCTAAGGTAGCATTCTTGGGTCCAGCAGGCTTTTTCCAAAGATCTTCACCAGCTGCCTCATACAGTTCTGAAGGGTTGCCATCAGCAATCATCTCGCGATATTTTGCAATATCGTCTGTCGCACTTTTTTGTGCCGATACAGAAGATGAGACTGTTAATAAAGCAGCCATCATTCCTGAGGCTAACCCTAAAGTAAATTTACGCTGCATTTGCAACCCTTTCAAAACCCATGAGATGGTAAAGATTTAATGATTCAACAAGCAAATTACGATGCAGTTGCTTCGTCAGTGCGCTTGTCACCTTTACTATCTATCCAGTTCACAACAATCTTGTCGCCCTTAGCGCCCTTGTATTTAAAATTCAAGAATGGATCCTTAGAAACTGCTGGACCAAACTGACCATTTAAAACATCTTTGCCATTAGCTTTGACGTTGATCGTAGTGATGTGCCATGCAGGAATCGTTTTGCCGGCAGCGTCCTTACGCTGACCAGATTCCATATCGTGTTTCATCAAAATTTTTACATCCACAATTCCACCGTTTTCGGCCGCTCTAACGCGCATTGGATCAGACATATATTCCTCTTGTAATCTAGTAATTAATTAATGGTTTTTATTCGGGTTGAGGGCAATTAACCGCCGCAACCACCCAAGGTCACTTTCACTTCCTTCACAGCCATACTCCATTTGCCATCGGCTTTTACCAAGGCATAGACGTTGGAGGTTTGACCCATCTTGATACGAGTAGTAACAAAAGGCTCTGTACCAGCAGGAATAAAGAATTGCGCCGCTAAGGCACTTGGGTTTTTCTCAACCAAGATTGCCATCTGTTCTGCTTTAAGAGTAGTGACAATTCCCACTGGAACTACTGCACCATTTTCTGCAATATCAGGGGCGTTCAAAGTAACGGCGCCAGATTTGTCTGGGCTGCCTGCACCTAGAATCTTGAACACATCATCCAGACTCTTGCCTTCGAAAGCGGCTTTATTCCACTCTTGGGCTTGGGCTACGCTAATAAGACCCGCAGAAGCCATTAAGCCGAAAACGGCTGAATATTTCAATAAACTGCGTCGCTGCTGATTCATAAAAACTCCTTTAATAATCTACTCTTAGTATCAAATATAGCGGTATTTCAAAAAACCTTCGGTAAATCTATTGCCCGGTGAGCACCCAGCGCACAAGAGTCGCCCGGTCCTCATCCGATAACTGTGACTGTGGTGGCATTGGAATAGCTCCCCATACCCCCGAACCCCCGCTCTTGACCTTAGCCATGAGCTTTTCTTGAGCTCCGCTCTGCCCTTTATATTTCGCCGCAATATCAGCGATAGAGGGACCTACTAATTTGGCATTCGGAGCGTGACATGCGGAACAGTTCTCGTTTTTAAATAGAGCCGCAGGACCTTTAGTGTTGGCAGCGTGAGTATCGGCAGCATGTGCTAGGCCTTCACCCGCAGAACCAGGTAACTGAGCAATTGGTGGCTTAGTGGAATCCGAGCCACGATATGGTCCATACAAGCGATTTTGCTCGGCAATATTGCCATGGGCATTTCTAGCGAAATCTGGAAGAGAGGATCCAATTTGCACAAACTTCACGCAATTATTCATACAAGAGGAACCATTTACATCTGGCTTGCCATTGACACTCCAGAAGCCATGATTACGCGTCATACCATTGCGATTAGGCATCTTCTTTTGCACATCTGCAATATTGGTATTGCTCAATACAAAATCATCCGGAACAATTTCGCCTAAGCTCAAAATAAATGCAACTAGAGCATACGTGTCATCTGGCGTTAATGATCTTGGTGCATTCCAAGGCATTGCGCGATAGATGTAATCCCACAAAGTAGAAACGGTTGGCACCTTCATCAAGGTAGTGCGCTGCGGCTGCTTACGATCAGCCAAAGAGGCAACCCTACCCGTCTTCACATCATCAGCAGTTGTTCCACCCGCAATTGGCGTGAAGATCTCATTCGATTCACCGAAGACACCGTGACAGCTGGCGCACTTAGCCTCCCAAATTGCTTGACCCTGCTCTACAGAACCAGATCCTTTTGGCAAGCCCTTAAAGTCTGGGCGCACATCAATGTCCCAAGCCATCACTTCTGCTGGAGTTGCATTTCTTCCAATGCCTGGAAACTTAGCGGAGCCCTGTGTACTTTGTGCAATCGCAATCTGGGCAGCTAATACTGTAATACTTAGCAGACTCAAACGAGCAATAAAATTAACCGACTTGAACATTGCTCACCTCACCGTTTGAATCTAACTTCCATGACTGAATGGCATTGTTGTGATAAATCGAGCGATTACCACGTACATCACGCAAGACCTTGATCGAAGGTTGTATATAGCCGGTGTCATCTACTGCTCTAGATTGCAAAATCGCAGGCGAGCCATCCCACACCCAATCAATATTGAAGCGCGTAATCGATTTAGTGAGAATTGGTGTCTCCAAACGAGCAGTACGCCAGTTATTGCCACCATCAAATGAAACGTCCACGCGCTTGATCTTGCCTCGACCCGACCAAGCCATGCCGCTCACGTTATAAAAACCTTTATCGAGCAATTGCTGGCCACCAGAAGGGGTGGTAATCACAGATTTACATTCTTGAATCGATGCGTATTGACGATGCATACCATCTGGCATCAGCTCAATGTAGTGAACTGCTTCATCTTTCGCATTCCAGGGCATATCCCCTACTTCCAGACGACGTAACCATTTCACCCAGCTAACACCCTGAACTCCCGGAACAACTAGGCGCAATGGAAAGCCGTTTTCTGGGCGTAACATCTCGCCATTCATACTCCAAGCAACAATCGTGTCATCCAAACAGCTTTCTAAATTGATCGTGCGTGTCATGCCAGAGCCATCGCCACCTTCTGCCAGCAAGAACTTCCCTTTTTTCAAATCTGCGCCGCATTCTTCGAGCAATACTTTGAGGGGTACACCAGTAAATTCGCAGCATGAGAGCATGCCATGGGTGTACTGCACGGTTGGTACTGCAACGTTACCCCACTCTAAGCCAGTATTTGCGCCGCACTCAATAAAGTGGGTACGAGAAACTGAAGGCAGTCTCATCAAGTCGTTCATCGTAAAGACACGAGCATTCTTCACCATACCATTCACCATCAAGCGATGTGTCTCGGGATTCAGGTTGTACCAACCTTGATGATGACGCTCAAAATGCAAGCCATTCGGAGTGATAGTGCCAAATAATCCTTGCAGCGGAGTAAATGCAACTGAAGCGGCAGATACCCGAGTTAAGCCAGGTGATTCACGACGAATCAAATTTGATTCATAGATCGAAGGAACGCCATAGGGCATGGTGGCTACGTTCTTACCAAGCGTAGTTTGCCACTCTTGCTTCTCCAGAATGGCTGGATCGCCTTCACCTGCAGCAAAAGCCATCGGAGCAGCCAAACTGGCCGCAGCCCCACCTACAGCAGAGAGGAAGCCTTTACGCAAAAAGCCACGACGACCTTCATCAAGGCCATTAGCATTAATATCAGCGATCAACTCCTGAGAGATAAAGTGCTCTGGCGCCTTTACTAAGCGAGCTCTATTGGCAGGCTTCTCAACCGTAGCGATATCCTCAGCGCTCAATTCAATTTGCTTCTTAGTCATTTGACCTCTACTTGAAAAGTGAATTACTGCAAACCTTAATGAATACCTTCAGCAATCTTTGCGCAGACTGTCTGACACATCTCAACCGTAGCGTTATCTGCAATCGAGTAATAAACCGTTACACCCTCTTTTCGCCTCATTAAAATTCCGGCTTTGTGAAGAGCCAATAAATGCCTTGATACATTGGCCTGGCTTGTACCGCACATTTGAACGACCTCAGAGACAGATTTTTCTCCACCACAGACCGCATACATGATGCGCAAACGTGCTGGCTCAGATAGGACATTGAAGTAAGCCGCCACGTGAGAGAAGACCTTCTCCATCTGTTTTGGAGTCAGGTTTTTTGTCGCTTTTTGAACTTTTGCCTTCATGGTGCTCATTTATATAAATATATGCGTATATATGCATATTTAACGCTCATACCGACCAAGTTCATATAGTGAGTTACCCTGATGGAATCTAAAGATACAATCAATTGATGGATATAGAAGCGCTACTTCTCTCATTAAGGCTGGCTATATGGACCTTGGTCCTGATCATCCCGTTTGGAGTCTGGGTAGCGCATTCACTCCAAAATATGGGCAAAAGTAGGTCCTGGGTCGAAGCATCGCTTGCCCTACCTCTAGTCCTCCCTCCTACTGTCTTGGGCTACTACCTCCTAGTGGGTCTTGGAGGGAAAAGCCTCTTTGGGATCCCATTGGTGTTTTCTTTCACGGGAATCCTCATTGCTTCCCTGATTGTGAATTTGCCATTCGCTATTCAGCCAATACAACGTGCTTTTGAAGCCATTAATCCAGAAATTCGGGAAGCGGCTCAAGTCAGCGGGCTGACCAATTGGCAAATCTTTCGCCTGATTGAATTACCCCTAGCTTGGCGTGGCATTACCAGCGCAGCCGTTCTTACTTTTGCACATACCTTAGGAGAATTTGGTGTGATCCTCATGGTTGGCGGCGCCATTCCCGGGGAGACCAAAACAGTATCGATTGCTATATATGACAAGGTGCAAAGTTTTGATACCTCTGGTGCCGGCGCCCTTTCATTACTGTTACTGTGCACCTCACTAGTGGCAATTGCACTTTCCTATGGCGTCTTTAGTCGCAACCCATCGCGATCTAAACAATGGAGTAGCTAATGCTTAAAGTAAAGCTCTTCCAGACTAGTCCAAACCCCTTGCAACTGAATATTGAATGTATTCCCGGAGAGTTGCATGCTTTAGTGGGCCCTTCTGGTAGCGGCAAGACAACCGCCCTGAGAACCATCGCTGGATTAAACGATGCCGAAACTGGAAAAATCGAATGTAATGACAAATTATGGTTTGAGGCAAATCATGTCAGCGGAGTCACCACTTCCTTAAGCCCAGCTAATCGCTCGTGTGGATTTCTATTTCAGCAGTACGCCCTATTCCCCCATCTCTCAGCGCTTGAGAATGTGTGTATCCCTTTGTACAACAATGTCCAAAGACCATCTGAACGCAAAGCACTTGCACTCACTTGGCTTAAGCGCATGGGTATTAGTGAATTAGCCAACCGCATGCCAAACCAACTCTCAGGCGGCCAACAACAGCGAGTTGCACTTGCCAGAGCGCTGGCACGATCACCAAAAATACTCTTGCTTGATGAGCCCTTCTCTGCGATTGATGCACCTACGCGTCAAGGTCTTTATAAGACGCTGGCTGAACTTCGCAAAGATTTGAATATTCCCATTTTACTTGTCACACATGATCTAAGAGAGGCAGACTTGTTAGCCGATCGCATCACTGTGATTGACCAAGGTGTAGGTCTACAGACCGCTCCACCACAGGTGCTATTTGAAAGACCTAGAAACTCGCGGGTTGCAGAACTGGTGGGAATTAGCAATAAGTTTGAAGGCGTATTTACCGCTGGAAAGTTGAGTTGGAATGGCAGTCAACGCATCTTTAATGTAGCGGACAAAGGCAAAATCCCACCAAATACACCGGTTGCTTGGGTTATTCCAGCTGAGGGTTTAAGTCTGCACATCAGCTCCAGTGATACTTCACTCCCAGCGACTGTTGAGCAAATCAGCGCCTTAGGTCAGATAGCTGTTATTCAACTTCGTACGCTTGATGGTGGACATGCAATTACTTGGGAAGCTTCTGCTGCAGAGGTTAAGAGGCTCTGTTTGGATGTCGGCAAAAGTACTCATCTTGAAATTGATGGCAGTAAGATTCATATCATGCCATTGCGTCCGATTAATGATCCTCGTCGCTTTACCAATTAAGCTATTAATTACTTTCTGGCAACCAATCCCAATATTGCAGACATACCAGTGTGTCTTGGGCCCTCAGAGAGTTCTTTCTCGTAACTGACAAGCTCAAGAATTTCAAAGTCCTGGGTAAGGCTTTTGATCAGATCTTCTGTATACAAATGCTCAATGAGCGATGGGCCGCCAGTTTTATATTCCAACTGTTTCGGGGTATAGCCCTGCAGGATGAAAAGTCCGCCTGGCTTCAACGTATTGTATGCCTGCTCAAAGATTCTGGCGCGCATTGTGGGATCGGCAAACTGAATAAAGATTCCAATCACTGCGTCATAAGTATTTTCGGACCAAGCATAGCTATCAGTATCAGAGAATGAATACTCGACCTCGACTTGATTATCTTTAGCGAACTGCCTTGCTTTAGCTAGCGCAATATCGGATGCATCAAAACCAACCACTTGCATGCCTTGCTTGGCAAGCCAGACGCCGTTGCGCCCTTCACCATCGGCGATACATAAGACTTTATCTGTTGGCTTGAGATATTGCTTTGCCTTATCTACAAGATACTCGTTTGGCTCTTTACCAAAGATGAACTCTTCTTTATCGAAGCGTTCATTCCAGAACTGAGTGGCATCAGAAAAACCCATGGGCCTATCTTGATGTACTTGATTATTTTTTGAGTCCACCAACGAGATCATTCTTTAAGTCGTTGATGTTTTCAAGGCCAACTGCAATTCGCACCAAGCCATCAGTAATACCAGCAGCTTTTCTGGCCTCTGGAGTTACGCGGCAATGTGTTGTTGTAGCTGGGTGGGTAATGGTTGTGCGGGTATCACCCAAGTTTGCTGTAATTGAGCAGAGCTTAGTTTGATTAATAAGTTTGAACGCTGCCTTCTTGCCGCCTTTGAGCGTAAAAGAAACAATTGCGCCACCCGCTCTTTGTTGGCGCATAGCCAAAGCATGCTGAGGGTGAGATTTCAGGCCTGGATGGTAAACACGCTCTACTCCAGATTGCTTCTCTAACCATTGAGCCAAGGCAAGTGCGTTTTGGCTCTGCTGCTTCATACGCAGCTCTAAAGTCTCCAAGCCCTTAAGGAACACCCAAGCATTGAATGCAGATAGCGTTGGCCCAGCTGTGCGCACATACGGAAATACTTTGCCCATGATGAAATCATTGCTGCCAACAATTGCCCCGCCTACAACTCGACCCTGTCCATCTAAGTACTTGGTTGCAGAATGAATCACGACATCGGCACCGAGGGCCAATGGTTTTTGTAATGCTGGTGTGCAGAAGCAGTTATC
>CANCQD010000020.1 GCA_947380285.1 Burkholderiaceae bacterium
CTCATTTTGAAGGCTCCTGAAAGTCATTTTAGTTTTAATAATAACTAGCGCCCATTGTGCGCCCAATTGAATTTTAATAAATTCCCAAACTTTGCTAAAGAGCAGCAATAAACCCTTTAAAATCAGCTTTTCTTCATAAAAAGCATAAAAAGTGCTTAATCCTACATGGCATTAGTGATTCCAGTCATTTTGTGCGGCGGCTCCGGTACTAGGCTTTGGCCTTTATCCCGCTCGGGCTTTCCTAAGCAATTTTTAGTGCTATCGGGGGATGGTAGTTCTCAGAGTCTTTTTCAGCAGGCGGTGGAGCGTGTTAATTCTCTCGAGAAAGCAGGCCTTAGTCTAGGAAGCACGCTGGTAGTTACCAATGAAGAACATCGTTTTTTGGTTTTAGATCAGTTACGTGAACTACCGTCAATTAAAGCCACTTTATTACTAGAACCTTTGGGACGTAATACTGCACCTGCTTTAAGCATGGCTGCATTTTGCGCAAATGAACTAGCCAATGATCAGGATCCAATCTTGGTCATCACTCCCGCTGATCAAACCATCCAAAACAAAGAGGCATTTACGAATGCGCTGAGGGACTGTATTGAAACGGTTCAAGCAACCAACAATTCTGTAGCGATTTTAGGCATTACACCAACAGCACCTGAAACTGGCTATGGTTACATTCAGCGTACTGGCGATAAAGATCAAAACAATGCATTTAAGGTAAATCGCTTTGTAGAGAAGCCCGACAGTAAAACGGCTCAAGACTATTTGGCGCAAGGAAGCTATCTTTGGAATAGCGGTATGTTTGTTCTCAGGGCCAGTACTTGGCTTGCGGCATTAGAGGATTTTCGTGGGGATATTTTTGAAGCCTCCCAAAAGGCATGGCAAGCAAGAACCGAGGATAAGAGTGCTAGCTCTAGTTTTATTCGTCCAGGTAAGGCAGAGTTTGAGAGCATCCCAAGTGAGTCGATTGACTATGCTGTGATTGAGAAGTGCCCTGGTTCAAATTTCCCCATCAAAATGGTAGAGCTCGATGCTGGTTGGAATGACTTGGGGGCATGGGATGCAGTATGGCAAGTAGGTCAGCAAGATCAGGATGGCAATGTAACTAGTGGTGACACTTTGCTCACGAATTCTAAAAATTCATTAGTGCACGCCAGCAGTCGATTAGTAAGCGCGGTTGGGGTTGAGAATTTAGTGATTGTTGAAACTGCAGATGCAGTGCTAGTTGCCAATAGGGGCAATAGTCAAGATGTAAAGAATATTGTTACTCAGTTAGAGGCACAAAAGCGAGAAGAAAAGAATCTACATCGCAAGGTTTCAAGACCTTGGGGTTGGTATGACAGTGTGGATGAAGGTGAGCGTTTTAAGGTTAAGCGCATTCAGGTAAAGCCTGGCGCCAGCCTCTCCTTACAGATGCACCATCACCGCGCAGAGCATTGGATTGTTGTTAAGGGAGTGGCCGAGATAACCAATGGTGATCAAGTACTGGTCCTCACGGAAAACCAAAGCACTTACATTCCTCAAGGACAAACTCATCGCCTTGCTAACCCAGGAAAAACTCCCTTAGAGATTATTGAAGTGCAGTCGGGTAGCTATTTGGGTGAAGATGATATTGTCCGTTTTGATGATACCTATGGTAGAAGTTAGAGCTGTTGATAACATTAAGAATAAATACCCAGAGCAAAAGAAAGAGATCGTATGAGTAAACAAAAAGTTGCCCTCATTACAGGCATTACAGGCCAAGACGGTTCTTATCTTGCTGAGTTTTTATTAGAAAAAGGATACGTTGTTCATGGCATTAAACGCCGCGCGTCCTCTTTTAATACAGACCGTATTGATCATATTTATCAAGATCCGCATATTGATCATCAAGACCTCATTTTGCATTATGGCGATTTAACTGACACCAGTAATTTGGTGCGCATTATTCAAGAGTGTCAGCCTGACGAGATTTACAACCTGGGCGCACAGTCTCACGTTGCGGTTTCTTTTGAGTCCCCTGAGTACACTGCAGATGTGGATGCAATGGGCCCATTGCGGATATTAGAAGCTATTCGAATTCTGGGCTTAGAAAAGAAAACCCGTTTCTATCAAGCCTCCACTTCTGAGTTGTATGGTTTGGTACAAGAGATCCCTCAAACAGAAACTACGCCGTTTTATCCACGCAGTCCTTACGCAGTTGCCAAGATGTATGCCTACTGGATTACTGTGAACTATCGCGAAGCATATGGTATTTACGCTTGTAACGGTATTTTGTTTAATCACGAATCTAAACGTCGCGGCGAAACTTTTGTAACAAGAAAGGTTACACGCGGACTGGCTAACATTGCTCAGGGTCTTGAGAAATGTTTATACATGGGCAATATCGATGCACTTCGTGACTGGGGTCACGCCAAGGATTATGTGCGTATGCAATGGTTGATGCTGCAGCAAGAACGGCCAGAAGATTTTGTAATCGCTACTGGGGTGCAATTTACTGTGCGTGAATTTATCACGCGTAGCGCAAAGCAGTTGGGTATTTCATTGAAGTTCGAAGGTAGTGCTGAAAACGAAAAAGCCATTGTTGTTGATATAGAAGGTGATAAAGCACCTGCCCTTACAGTTGGTGATGTGATTGTGCAAATTGATCCACGCTATTACCGTCCTACTGAAGTCGAGACTCTTTTAGGAGATCCTGCCAAAGCAAAAGCAAAGCTAGGATGGGTTCCTGAAATTACACTCGATGAAATGATAGTAGAGATGGTAGCTAACGACTTGGATCAGGCTAAGCAACATGCTTTACTGCAGAACCATGGCTTTGTTGTTTCTGTTGGTAAAGAGAATTAAGCAAACAAAATATGAGCTCCGATTTAAATCAAAAGATTTATGTAGCTGGTCATCGCGGGATGGTCGGGTCAGCAATTGTCAGAAATTTGCAGGCCAAGGGCTACAAGAATATAGTGACTCGCACTCATGCAGAGTTAGACTTAACTAATCAATCGGCGGTTCAGGATTTTTTTGGGCAAGTAAAACCAGATCAAGTGTATTTAGCGGCAGCAAAAGTTGGCGGTATTTATGCCAATAATGCTTTCCCTGCCGAATTCATTTATCAGAACTTGATGATGGAAGCCAATGTGATTCATCAGGCTTTTTTAAGCGGCGTCAAAAAATTACTTTTTTTGGGCTCAAGTTGCATTTACCCAAAATTAGCGCCTCAACCAATGACAGAGAATGCGCTTCTAACAGGGAAGTTGGAGGCTACCAACGAGCCCTACGCAATAGCAAAGATAGCCGGTATTAAACTATGCGAGAGTTATAACCGACAATATGGCCACAGCCACGGCATCGATTACCGCTCAGTTATGCCTACTAATTTATATGGTCCCGGTGATAACTATCACCCTGAGAATAGTCATGTGATTCCTGCGCTAATAAGAAGATTTCATGAGGCAAAAGTGAGTCATTCTTCAGAGGTCCTGATTTGGGGTACCGGCACACCAAGACGAGAATTTCTTTATGTTGATGATATGGCCGCCGCTTCAGAATTTGTCATGAATTTGGATAAGGATGCCTACGATCAAAATACTGAGCCCATGCAAAGTCATATTAATGTGGGTTTTGGTAGCGACCTAACCATTGCCCAATTGGCTTATGCAGTTAGCGCTGCCGTTGGGTATGCCGGCAAAATTATTTTTGATCCTACAAAACCAGATGGGGCCCCTAGGAAGTGGATGGATTCTACTAGACTAAATCAGTTGGGCTGGCATGCTGGCATGAATTTGGAGTCCGGACTAAGATTCACTTATTCAGATTTTATTAAGTTAGGCAATTGATATGAAAGCAGTCATCCTGGCCGGCGGTCTTGGCACTCGAATTTCTGAAGAGAGCAGTTCTAGACCAAAGCCGATGATTGAAATTGGCGGTAAGCCTATCTTGTGGCATATCATGAAAATCTATTCCCATTATGGAGTTAATGATTTTATTGTTTGCTGTGGATATAAAGGCTATGTAATCAAGGAGTATTTTGCAAATTATTTTTTGCATACATCTGATGTAACTTTTGATATGCAAAAGAACAGCATGGAGGTTCATCAACGCTTTGCCGAGCCCTGGAGAGTTACTTTAGTGGATACTGGTGACGACACTATGACTGGTGGCCGTTTAAAACGGGTTTTAGAGTATGTAAAAGATGAGAAAGCTTTTTGTTTTACTTATGGTGATGGAGTTGCTGACGTCAACATAGGAGACCTCATTAATTTTCATAAGAGCCACGGAAAGCTTGCAACCATGACTGCCACGTACCCCCCTGGTCGGTTTGGAGCCATAGATATTCACCCTGATGGGCGTGTCACCTCTTTTAAAGAAAAACCTAAAGGCGACGGGGGGATGATTAACGGAGGCTTTTTTGTACTATCACCTGGGGTAATTGATCAAATCGCAAGTGATGCAACTGTTTGGGAGCGCGAACCTTTGGAGCATTTGGCGCATCAGTCGGAGATTGTTGCTTACGAGCATCATGGATTTTGGCAGCCAATGGATACTTTAAGAGATAAAAATTATCTAGAAGATCTTTGGGCATCAGGCAGCGCTCCCTGGAAATGCTGGTAATGGAGCGGGCTCAAGTAGACCCCCGATTTTGGACCGGTAAAAAAGTCTTCCTAACGGGGCATACCGGATTTAAAGGTGGATGGTTATCGCTTTGGCTCACATCCATGGGTGCTAAAGTGACAGGTTATGCGCTGGCGCCCAACACCATGCCCAACTTTTTTGCGTTGTGCAAAATAAATGATGTTTTAGAGCAATCATATATTGCGGATATTCGAAATTTAGCGGCGTTGCAAAAATCAATGGCAGATGCTGAGCCAGAAATTGTTATTCACATGGCCGCTCAACCTTTGGTGCGTTACTCTTATGCCAATCCGGTAGAGACTTATGCTACCAATGTAATGGGTACGGTGCATGTATTGGAAAGCATTCGTCAACTTGATTCTGTACGCGCTACAGTAATTGTGACCACAGATAAGTGCTATGAGAATCGTGAACGGATTGCTGGATATCGGGAAGAAGAGGCAATGGGCGGCTTTGATCCCTACAGCAGTAGCAAGGGATGTGCGGAGTTAGTGACTAGTGCTTATCGCCAGTCCTTCTTTGCGCCAGAAAAATATCCCGAGCACCGCGTTGCTATTGCTTCTGCTCGAGCGGGTAATGTCATTGGCGGCGGAGACTGGTCAGAAGACCGTTTGATTCCTGATGCTATTAGGGCGTTTGAAGCGAATGCACCCTTGATGATTCGCAATCCTTTGGCGACGCGTCCTTGGCAGCATGTTTTGGAGCCTTTGTCAGGTTACTTAGTACTAGCCCAAGCGCTGTTTAAAGAAGGTGCTAAGTTTGATGGTGGTTGGAACTTTGGCCCGAGAGATGAAGACGCGAGATCTGTGCAAGAGATAATTAATTTGCTTGCTGAAAATTGGGGTTCAGTATCTAGCTGGCAACAAGATAAAAGCGAGCAACCTCATGAGGCGCATTCATTGAAACTCGATTGTTCAAAAGCACGTCGAGATCTCAACTGGGTGCCACGCTGGGGTCTAGCGCACGCAATTCAAAATATTACTCAGTGGCACCATGCCTATCATAAGCAGGACAATATGCATGCAGTCAGTTTGCAGCAAATTATTAGTTATCAAAACTCTTAAATTTTTAATATATAAATCATGACCGAAACCTCTTTCTCAGTTGATCAATTTGCCAAAGACAAAATTCGTAAGCAAATTTTGGAGTTAGTTAAAGAATATTCCGCCCTGGAGTTTGTTCCCAAGAAATTTATTCCCGGACAAACAGTAGTTCCTCCATCGGGAAAGTTGATCGATTCCAAAGAGATTGAGAATATGGTTGAAGCCTCCTTAGATGGCTGGCTTACTACTGGGCGTTTTAATGACTTATTTGAAAACAAGCTGGCCCAATTTATTGGCGTAAAACATTTAATTACTGTGAACTCTGGTTCATCTGCCAATTTGGTGGCTTTTTCTACGCTTACATCACCAAAACTTGGCGACCGTGCAATCCAAAAGGGTGATGAAGTAATTGGGGTGGCCGCCGGATTTCCAACAACGGTCAATCCAATTATTCAATTTGGAGCCGTGCCGGTATTTGTCGATGTAGATCCTATTACCCACAATATTGATGCTTCAAAAATCGAAGCTGCTATAAGCCCCAAAACCAAAGCCATTATGTTGGCACATTCCTTGGGGAATCCTTTTAACTTGGATGTTGTGACCGAAATTTGCAAAAAATACAATCTATGGTTAGTGGAAGATTGTTGCGATGCCTTAGGTACGACCTATAAAGGTCAGATGGTTGGGACGTTTGGCGATATTGGGACTCTGAGTTTTTACCCGGCACATCACATCACCATGGGCGAGGGCGGAGCAGTATTTACCAATAACCATGAATTAAAAAAAATTGCAGAAAGCTTTAGGGATTGGGGACGCGATTGCTACTGTCCACCAGGCAAAGACAATACCTGTGGAAAACGTTTTTTTTGGAAGTTGGGTGATCTGCCTCAAGGCTATGACCATAAGTACACCTATAGCCACTTGGGTTACAACCTTAAGATCACGGATATGCAAGCAGCTTGTGCTCTTGCTCAATTAGATAAAGCACCCGCATTTATTCAGGCTCGTAAGGATAACTTTCAGTTTTTAAAACAGCGTCTTAAATCCTGTGAAGAATTCTTACAATTGCCAGAGGCAACTAAAGGCTCTGACCCATCTTGGTTTGGTTTTCCAATTACCCTCAAGGCGTCGTGTCCCGTATCTAGGGCGGATCTGATTACTTACCTTGATCAACATAAGATTGGAACTAGGCTGCTATTTGCGGGTAACTTGACTCGTCAGCCTTATATGCAAAATGCCCAGTTCCGTATTAGTGGTGAACTCATTAATACTGATAATGTGATGAACAACACATTTTGGATTGGCGTTCAGCCGGCCTTAACAAAAGAAATGATGGAATATGCGGTGACTCAAATTGAATACTTTTTAGGAATAATCTTTGAATAAGCTATGAAAATAATTCAGGAATTATTACCCGGGTGCTTTCTTTTGAGAGCAGAGAAAAGATCTGATGAGCGCGGATGTTTTATAAAGACATATCAAGCAGCAACCTTTCAAGCCCTTGGATTAAATTTTCATAGTCAAGAAGAATATTATTCTCGCTCATTCAGAAATGTAATGAGAGGTATGCATTTTCAGATACCACCCCACGCTCACGATAAATTAGTTTACTGTATCAGCGGTAAGGCATTGGACGTATTGCTGGATTTACGAAGGGGGGAAGGGTACGGTAAGGTAGCATCACTTAATATATCCATGGATGATGGATCAGTTATTTTCATTCCAAAAGGTGTGGCTCATGGTTTTTTATCTTTAGTGGATAACACAGTCCTTATGTATAAAACATCCACTGAATATTCCCCTGCATTTGATCGGGGAATTTTATGGGGTAGCTTTGGTTTCAATTCGCCAATATTCGATCCTATTATTTCTCGACGTGACCAGCTACACCCAAAATTTTCTCAATTTGATAGCCCTTTTTAAAAAATGAAATTATTTGTTACTGGGGGAACTGGCTTTATAGGATCGCATTTTATAGATCTTGCTTTAGATTTGGGTCACGAGGTGTTTGCGTTTAGACGACTTAACTCAAGATCAGGAATGATATTGCGAAATAATCTTGTATGGGTTGAAGGTGTATTAGATGGTAATTTTCAGCGAGAGCTTCAAGGGGTTGATGTCTTTGTACACTTCGCATCACACACACCAAATCCACCCTATGCCTCGTTGGAGGAGTGTCTTTTTTGGAATGTTTATGCCTCCCTTAAGCTGGTCAATCAAGCCTATGAAGTAGGCGTTAGGAAGTATTTAATAGCTGGCTCCTGCTTTGAATATGGCGAATCTGCAAATCAATATGAATTTATTCCCGTTGATGCACCACTTAAGCCCTCTCTCTCTTACCCAATCTCAAAGGCTGCGGCATCAATAGCTTTTGAGGGCTTTGCAAGGGACAAAGGAATTCAATTAAAGCTACTAAGAATATTCCAGGTGTTTGGGGAGGGAGAGGGGCCCGCAAGATTTTGGCCTTCTTTAAAGAGGGCGGCAATTAATGGTGAAGATTTCCGCATGACTGCTGGAGAGCAGGTTAGAGATTTTATTTCTGTAGACAACGTAGCAAAGCAGTTCATTGAGCACCTAGACTTTAGTGGTAGTTTCAATGGGGTACCTGAGATTATTAATATTGGAAGTGGGATAAGTCAAACATTAAGAGAGTTCGCGGAATACTGGTGGGCTCACTGGGGTGCAAAAGGAGTCATAAAGCGTAATGAATTACCATATCGTAAGGGTGAAATTATGAGATTAGTCCCGCTCATTCACAAGCGAAGTTCTGAAGTGTTTGGCGAGCATAAGTCATGAGTAATAAACTGGGAGTTGCAATTCCAACATATAAAAGAGAGGAAATGCTAGCTGGTCTTCTAAAGACAATTCCTAAAAATGTGTTGGTCTATATTAGCGATAATGGAGGCTCCCTAGGTGAGAAAATTCAAGAAGATAATCCTAATGTTATTCTAAAAAAAATAGTACCTGAAGTTTCAATGTTCGAAAATTGGAATTCAGCAGCCTCAATGGTGGAAGACGAGTGGTTGGTCGTTACATCAGATGATGACATATATTATCCCAGCCAGTTTCAAGTTATATGGTCAGCCTTGGATAAATACAGCGACATGGATATGCTTATATTTGGCCATAATATTATTGATGCCGATGGGAATGTATTGCAAAGCTGGGCCCCTGAAATCGGTACCTTCAGACCACCAGAGGGATTCGTAAAATATAAATACGGAATAAATGCAAGAATGCCCAGCATTATTTTCAAAAATTCATTTTTTAAATATTTAAATGGTTTTAAAGAGTGTTTCAAATTAACCGCATCAGATAGTGACTTAATTCAGCGTGGCTTGATGGTTGGTAAGGTTCAGTTAATCCCCGAAATAATTTCAGGTTATCGCCTATGGAATGGCGGGCTGACTTTAAATAGAATTTCAAGTCAAGAGTGGATGACGGAAATTGATATATGGTGCGAACAAATGTTGCAGTTTTCTAAAGAAGAAAAGGTAAATGTCTATTCTAGAAAAATACAGGATGAGATATATGCATCAAATTTGATTGCAGGAATAATTTCTGCTAGAAAGTACTCTGGGTTAAAGTTGGCCTGGCAACATTTTAAGAGGTGTCGTTATCCCTACAGAGCAAGAGTAGTAACGCAACTCAGAATATTTTATTCATTTGGGCGCACCGTAAATTGAATCACTTAAAAAAAGAGATCGTTTTATCTACTATTTTTAGGGCGGTAAGTATTATTAGCGGGATCATCATAGCTGGCGTCTTAGTTAGGGAGCTTGGCGCATCAAAATATGGAGTGTGGGCTACATTAACATCACTTCTAGCATGGATGCAATTATCAGATTTTGGTGTCGGCAATGTCCTCAAAAATAAAATTGCAAGCGCTAGGAAGGAGGAAAATAATTTCCCACTTGTAATTGGTGTATTTCAATTTTACTTTTTGGTAGCAATATTTCTTGCAATATTTTTTTTCCTTTTAGGCAATAATTTAGAGATCGTAGAAAAGTACCATCAAGAGGCCGCCCTCTTGTACTTGGGATTTATCATTTCTTTCCCTCTCAGTGTTGGCTCCGGGATCTTGCAGGGACTTCATAAAAATTCAATTGTGGCTATGTTGTCATGCTTACAAAGTTTAATTTGGCTTGTGGCCGTTCTGATCATCGTATGGTTAGGTCCGTCTTTATTTTTGTTAAGTGCATTTAATGTTTTTGTTTTAGTAATTATTGGAATAATGCAATGTCTATTTGCATATAAGCTGTTACCTGTTGTAGGGTTTTCTATAATGAGTCACCTATTCGACTATAGAAAAATATTATTAGCATTACCACTTTGGCGTGTAGGGTCTAAGTTCTTAATATTACAGATATCCAATGTCCTCTTTTTCTCGTTGGGAACTTATTTGACTTACATAAATTTAACCTCAAGTGATGCCGCAAGATATGATCTTTTATTTAAGATATTTCAAATCCCAATAATTTTTTTTGGACTTGTGATATCTGTATTCTGGATAGAAATTTCCAAGTTGAATGCGTGTTGTGATTTCGATATGCTAGCAAAAAGATTTTATCAACTCCACCTAATTGGGGCGGTAATCATTCTTAGTTGCTTAGTTTTTGTAATTTTTATGGCTGTGCCACTGATGAGTCTATATTCAAGTAATAGAATCACTACAACGGTATATGAGGCGGCAGCTTTTTGGTTGTCTGCATCGATCCAAATATTTGCATACAGTGGGGCAGTTTTTTTAAATGCTGCTGAAAAACTACAGGGACAGCTCTTTATAGCAATAATTGCCGCTTTATTGTTGGTGCCGGTTTCTATTTATTTTTACTCAATTGGAGTTGGGTTTGTAACGGTTCCTTTAGTTACCTCAATTTTATTATTGCCTAGCCTTATATATTGTAATTGGACTGCATTTTATGAAATTATTAAAAAAAATAATTAAAAATACTTTTTTAATGTTGCCTATCAATATTAGGTGTAGAGTCCATGCCGCTTTGATTGGTAGAAAAGTCGCACTAGGACAGGGCTCATATATTCACCCATCCGTTCAGCTTCTCGGTTGCGCAGGCATAGAGATTGGTTCGAATACTTGCATTTCGGAAGGATCTTGGCTAAATGTTAATCATATATTTGCGGGTCGTCCCGCAATTCAAATTCAAGATAATTGCTTCATTGGTAAAGACAATTTCTTCTCCTCGGGAAAAAAAATTACTATTGGAAGTTATACATTAACCACCAATCGATGTCAGTTTATTGGCAGTAGCCACAATATCCATGATCCTAATATCCCTTACTTGCTTTCTGGTACCACCAGTGAGGATCAAATAATAATTGGAACAAACTGTTTTTTTGGTGCCAATTCATCAGTACTTGGAAATGTATCCGTAGGTCATGGGTCAGTCGTTGGAGCCAATGCAGTAGTTCAAAGTTCCGTCCCCCCATTCAGCATCGCAGTTGGAAATCCAGCTAAAGTAATCAAGAGATTTAGTTTTTCAAAAAATATATGGCTAAATATTTCTGAATTTTCAAAGGTAGATGAACAATTATTGCCGGATGAGCAGACTTATTTGAAGCACTTAAAAAATCAATTTCCTCGTATCGGAATTCCATGGATTGCAGCAGGAAGAAATATGGGGAATTTATGAAAAAGATTGTATTAATAACTGGTGCTGCAGGATTCCTAGGAAAATTTATCTCAAGAAAATTTTCATCCGAGGGATGGTATGTAATTGGAATTGGTCATAGCAATTGGTCAGACTTTCAGAAATGGGGTGTAGACGAATGGATACAGTCTGAAATTACTTTAAATGCCCTGCAACAAATTAGAGGAAATGTTAATTTAATTGTGCATTGTGCGGGCGGTGCATCTGTAAGTGTATCGCTAGAGCATCCTCGCCAAGATTTCATTTCTACTGTTTCTGTTACTAATGCAGTGCTAGAGCATATTAGAGTTAGTAGCCCGGGTACTAGTCTGGTTTACTTATCAAGTGCCGCCGTATATGGTCAGCAAGTTAGTTTGCCCATTCGCGAGGGCGTTGAATTAAGACCCGTTTCTCCATATGGAGTGCATAAAATGATGGCTGAAGATCTGTGTAAGAGCTATGCGCAATCATTCCAGCTAAAAGTTGCAATTGTCAGACTTTTTTCCGTCTACGGAGATGGATTGCAAAAACAGCTTTTGTGGGATGCTTGTGAAAAGTTTAAAAATCAGTCAAATCAATTCTTTGGCTCAGGAAATGAAATTAGAGATTGGCTTCATGTTGATGATGCAGTGGATCTGATTTTTGTACTACAAGCGTATGCGACAGAAAATTGCCCAATATTTAATGGAGGCTGTGGGCAAGGAGTATCTATTAAAGTAATTTTGAGTTATTTGGCCACTAAATTTGACAAAACATTAATACCGGAATTTTCATCTAAATCCAAAACTGGGGATCCTTTGGCTTATGTGGCAGATATCTCTTGTGCGAAGAATCTTGGATGGAGCCCTAAAATTAATTGGAAGTTTGGAGTCGAAAAATATGTAAATTGGTATAAAAAATGTCAATAATTAGGGTTGGATTTATTATTGAATTTACCGATTGGATGGGCGGACTCAATTACTTCAAAAATATTTTTCAAGCCATCAATGATCTGCCAGGAAATGATATTGCACCCATTATTTTTTGCGGAAAAAAAACAGACCTAGACTCCCTAAATGGCACAGCCAAAATTATTAGGTCTTCATTATTTGATAGGCATTCTTTTTTTTGGTTTTTAAGTAAGTTTTGTAGACGATTTATCTCACAAAAAGACTTCCTTCTTTTTTTACTATTAAAGAAACACAATATAGATGTAATTTCACATTCTAGGGTCTTGTGGGCCGACTGCTCTATACCTTCAATTGCATGGATTCCAGATTTTCAATATCTTCACTTACCTCATTTATTTACTGCAAAAGATATAGTGGATAGAGATGCAAGCGTAAAGAAAATTATTCGGGAATCAAGCGGGGTAATTTTAAGTAGTCGATCTGCATTAGATGACTTGAATAATTTTGATATGCCTATACCAAGTAAAACATTTATACTGAACTTCGTAGCCAATATTGCTGATGGAATCTCATCTGCCGCTGAAGCGGAGGAAGTTTCAGGTAAATATGGGTTAGATAGACCATGGTTTCATATTCCGAATCAATTCTGGGCCCATAAGAATCATTCAATTGTGCTTGAGGCGCTCAAATTATTAAGGGAAAGGGGCAAAAACCCATTGGTAGTGTCAACAGGAAGTACTAGCGACTTTAGAAATCCAGATTTTTTTCAATCAATCACTAAAATGGTGAGAATAAACGATTTAAAAAGTAACTTTTTGATTTTAGGCATGGTCCCAGTCATTGATTTAGAGTTGATTATGCGAAATTCGGTTGCAATTATCAATCCATCATTATTTGAAGGTTGGAGTACTTCGGTGGAGGAGGCAAAGGCAATGGGTAAAACTATCATTTTGTCAGACATCCCGGTGCATCGTGAACAGCAACCTAAGAATGGTTTTTATTTCGCCGCTGACGATGCGAATATGCTGGCAAACCATATGGAATTAATCTTGGATGAATTTGACTTAGAAGATGATATTAAACGCCAAAGCCAGGCGAAAACAGTTCATAGAGATAAAAGAATTAAATTTGGTGCTGAATACAAAAATATTGTATTCAGCATTTTTTATCCGAAATATAAATAGCGCTATGTTCTAAAATGAAAATCAGCGTTATTACAATTGTTAAAAATGGCATGCCGTTTGTTCGAGAGACAATTGACAGCGTTTTGTCCCAGACATATGCCAATATTGAATATATTGTGGTCGATGGCAATTCTAATGATGGCACGATTGAGCTAATTCAATCTTATCAAGAGCGCTTATCGAAATGGGTTTCGGGGGATGATGGAGGTATTGCGGAAGCTTTTAATACTGGCTTTAATCTTTCGACTGGTGATTATATTCTGTATTTAAATGCAGATGATGCATTAGCCAACGAAAATGTCATTCAAGAAGTTGCGGTTGAGATCATTAGAAATAATTACCCAACATTTTTATATGGCGATTGTGAAGTGGTTGACCGTCAATCATCTGAATTACTCTATAGAGCGTCTATCGATATTACCCTAAGAAAATTTCTAAAAGGTCAGATTTTTCCTCACCCTAGCACCTTTACTAAAAGAGAATACTTTGTTGATTACGGTCTATTTGATCAAAAATTTAAGATTGCTATGGATTACGAATTTTTTCTACGTGGGATTAAAGAAGCTAGAATTATTAATGTTCCCATATTAGTGACAAAAGTACGTAACGGTGGAGTTAGCACCATTAGTCAAGCTCATGTTGTTCATGAGATTATTTCTGCCTTAAGAAAGAATGGCTATTTGAGTTACTGGGGGAGTGAGATCAGATTAAGATGCTACTTTTCGCTCAGGAGAAACATACGGGCTTTATTATCAATCATCGGATTGTATAGAATTTTTCTAAGGATGCGACGAAAATATTAACGTTAAAAGAGCCGAATATCGTTGCGATAAATAACTTAATTAACTGAAAGAGTGAATATGGATTTTGAGAGGGCAAGGAGAGGTTTGATTAGTCTACTGCGCAGATTGCAGAGAAATCATTCTGACAACTCTAGAGCTTCATATTCCCAATGTGGCGAAGATCTGATTATTCAACAGCTAATAGTTGTATTGGGAATGAAGAATTTCAGGTATTTAGATATAGGAGCTCATCACCCATCCTACTTAAGTAATACCTACTTCTTCTATCTACTGGGTGCTTCAGGGGTATGTGTGGAGCCAGACCCATCTTTATTTCAGGAGTTTATAAAATTGCGACCAAGGGATAGACATCTAAACTGTGGAGTTGGGTTGGTACCTGGTTTTGCAGATTTTTTTATTATGAGCACCCCCACTTTGAATACTTTTTCAAGTGACGAAGCTTCCCGATATGTTGCTTCAGGGAATCACTTTATTAGCGATCAAAAAAAGATTGAGATTCAGAGTGTCAATCAGATCATTGAATCAAATTTTGTATCTTGTCCCAACTTGGTGTCCCTAGATATTGAGGGTTGGGACTTAATCGTGCTAAATAGTTTTGATTTTGATCGATATAGGCCTGAAATATTTTGTATCGAAACACTTAGTTACACGGAAGATAATTCTGAAAGAAAATTAACTGAAATTATCGAATTCATGCATCAGAAAGACTACGTCACATATGCAGATACTTATATCAATACGATATTTGTTGAGCGTTCTTGTTGGGAAAATCGTCCATCATGAATAAAGTTAAGGCCATATTAAGAATCTGGACGCTCGCATTTCTATATCCTCGCCCATTTATTGGCTTCTTTTTTCTACCTAAATATTTTGGAGATTTTAAAGATTATCGTAAGTTAGCTCCTGGAGCAAAGATTAGTGTTGCCGATCTTCAGCCATGTTTAGGTGATTGGACTATCAGCACTCCATTTGATCCCCACTATTTTTATCAGGGTGCCTGGGCTGCTCGTAAGTTAAAGCAGACATCTCCAATTAAACATATCGATATCGCCTCTAGTGTATTAATGATCAGTGTACTCAGTGGATTTATTGATACTGTTTTTGTTGATTATCGACCACTAAAAGCAAATCTCCAGGGATTAAACTCAATTCCTGGAGATATCTTGTCATTGCCATTTTCAGATGCCAGTATTAACTCCCTGTCTTGTTTGCATGTGATTGAGCACATTGGATTGGGGCGTTATGGTGATCCTTTAGACCCAATGGGCAGCGCAAAAGGAGCGGCAGAGTTGCAGCGGGTGCTCGAAAAAGGTGGGAATCTTTTGGTGTCTCTCCCCATCGGTCGAGAACGTATTTGTTTTAATGCCCATCGTGTTCATTCTCCTGCATCTGTTTTACGTCTATTTTCGCCCTTGCAAATAGTGGATTTTTCATTCGTAGACGATGAAGGAAACTTTCATGAAAATGCTCAGCTTGATCAAGCTAAATTACTTGAATATGGATGCGGCTTATTTCACTTCCAAAAAATATGAGCTTTGCTGAGACACCTTTAGAGAGTTGGATGTAGCGTCGATGGTTATTGGTCATATTCTTGGCGGCATTGGCAATCAAATGTTTCAGTACGCAGCTGCGCGTGCTTTGTCCCTATCTAAAGAGCAGCCACTTTATTTGGACATTCTAGATTTTGATGGCTATTCACTTCATAGTGGATTTCAGTTAAATACAGCCTTTTGCTTGCAAACAAAGCTTGCTGATTCTGAGCTTATTAGAAAAATTTTAGGATTTAGAAATCAGCAATTGATAAAAAAATTGATCAAAAGACCGCTTTTTAAGTTTTTAAGAGGGTGTAATTTCATAATGGAGCCCCATGCCCATTATTGGTCGCAGATTGAATCCGCTCCGGAGAATTGCTATTTATATGGGTATTGGCAATCAGAGAAATACTTTAAGGCATTTGAGAATGTCATTCGCAAGGACTTTTCCTTTCGAAATAGCCTTGACGAATACAACACAGATTTAAAATCTAAGATTGATGAGACAGTCTCGGTAAGTGTGCATATCCGTCGAGGAGACTATATAAGCGATTCAAAAACGTCACAAATTATGAATGTTTGTGGAATTAACTATTACAAAGATGCTATTAATAGGATTGCGTTACAAATTAACTCACCTCATTTTTATATTTTTTCGGATGATATGCAATGGGTGCGTGAAAATCTTAACCTTTCATACTCAGTGACTTATGTAGATCATAATTTTGGAAAAAATAGTTATATTGACATGCAGCTAATGAGTGCCTGTAAGCACAATATTATTGCCAATAGTTCATTTAGTTGGTGGGGAGCTTGGCTTAATTTAAATCCGAAAAAGATTGTCATTGCCCCGTCAAAGTGGTTTGTAAATTCTAATAATGATTCTGATGTAGTTCCTTCTTCTTGGATTCGTCTATGAAGGCTAACGCAGAAGTTAGTGTGATTATTCCCTGTTATCGATGTGCAGATACCATAGGCCGCGCTCTTGAGTCAGTTGCGTCGCAAACGATGCTACCAGCAGAGGTTATTTTGGTTGATGATCATAGTAACGATGATCAAAAAACTTTGAACGCTCTAATTAATTTAAAAATTGCTTTTCCAGAGCTTTCAATCAAAATATTAACCCTTTCTGAGAATAAAGGCCCTGGAAGTGCGCGCAATGAGGGTTGGAAATATTCAACTCAGGCTTATATAGCATTTCTGGATGCTGATGACACTTGGCATCCCCAAAAATTAGAAATTCAATATTCCTGGATGATAGCTCACCCCCAAACAACTCTCTCTGCCCACTCTAGTGTTAATTTATCAAAAAATATACCTCCAAAGCTATCAACACAATTAAATTTAAAGCAGGTCAGCATGCTGGCTTTATTGTTATCAAATTTTTTCCCTTGCAGATCAGTGATGCTAAAGAGCAACATTAAAGAGCGCTTTCTTGAGGGAAAGCGTCAAGCAGAAGACTATCTACTTTGGCTTAGCATTGGGTTTCAGGGCGGTGAAATCTGGTTCTTAAATCAACCATTGGCTTATTCATATAAAGATGATTTTGGTCAATGTGGTTTAAACGCTAATTTAGAGGCTAGCTATAGAGGTGTTCTTGAGACATACAGATTAATTTATCAACGTGGCTTCATATCGGCTCCTAAGTACCTTTTGTTGATGCCTATATGTTTTATTAAGCACATCCGCCGAAAAGTGCTTTCTGCATGGCAATCGAAGTGAGGACTATTTTTAAAATGGCTTTTTATTCTTTATTGATGACAATCTGTAGATAAGATGAAACAAAAAAGAATCTGTTTTGTGGTGACCACCCCTTTTACTGTCAATGGATTTTTGATTAATCATTTAACTGAGCTTGCCAAGATTTACCAATTGAGTCTTTGTATCAATCTCAGCCAGTATGCGCTATCCCCTAAATTAGATATTGCTAATTTAGAAATCTTCAATGTTCCGCTAGAGAGAAAAATTTCTCCATGGATTGATCTCAAGTCTTGGTGGGCACTCTTTCAAATTTTTCGTCAAAATCGATTTGATAGTGTGCATAGCCTTACCCCTAAGGCTGGGTTACTAGGAATGTCCTCGGCATTTTTTGCAAGAGTTCCTTTTCGCTTTCATACATTTACCGGTCAGATTTGGGTCAATCAATCTGGTTTAAAGCGTTTTATTTTTAAGCATGTGGACCGGTTGATTGCAAGATTTGCTACTTTTGTACTTGCAGATAGCGCATCGCAAATTCGGTTTTTAGTAGAAGAGGGCGTATGTAAATCATCAAAAATTTCAATGCTAGGTGCTGGCTCTATATCTGGTGTTGATCTACATCGATTTCAACCTAATGCTCTTATTAGGGCGCAATTAAGGGGGGAGTTAGAGGTAAGTAAGAGTGACTGTATATTTCTGTTTGTCGGGCGACTATGTCGCGATAAGGGATTATTTGATTTAATAGCTGCCTTCTCCAAAATAAGAGCCAAACGGCAAAATGCTATTTTATGGATTGTGGGTCCCGATGAGGAGGGAATCATTCCTCAGGTAAGGGGGCGCTCAACAGAGTTATATGATTTGGTAAAATGGATTGGGCCGACTTTTAGTCCAGAACACTTTATGGCTGCAGCTGATGTACTCTTATTGCCTAGTTATCGAGAGGGTTTTGGATCGGTCATTATTGAGGCAGCAGCGTGTCATTTGCCCACAATTGCTTATCGGATAGATGGGGTGGTAGATGCGGTGATAGACGGTAAGACGGGTCTATTAGTAGATTTGGGTAACGTAGAAGAGCTTGAGATGCAAATGGAGCTATTGCTAAATAATCTCGCACTTCGAGACAGCTTGGGGCTTTCAGCGAGGGATCGTGCCCGGCGTGATTTTTCTAGTGAGACTGTAACTCGTGCATGGTTAGATTTCTATGCTAGTTATTTGAAATAACAATTTTTAAATGAACCTATCCAAAAGATTCTTTGATTTAGTGATTGTCGTACCAATTGGACTGTTGCTAATCGTGCCAATGATATTGATTGCCATATTCATCAAGATAAACTCCGATGGTCCAGCTTTGTATTGGTCAGAGAGGGTGGGGCGACAGAATAAAATTTTCCACATGCCAAAGTTCCGCAGTATGTTGACGGGAACGCCTGCTGTTGCAACCCATCTTCTGGATGACCCAAGCGCATATCTAACTTCACTAGGGGGTTTCTTAAGAAAATCCAGCCTAGATGAATTACCCCAGATTTGGAGCATTATTAAAGGAGATATGAGTTTTGTAGGGCCGAGACCAGCCCTTTTTAATCAACAAGATTTAATTGCATTGAGAAATCAATATGGTGTTCAAATCCTCGTACCAGGCTTAACTGGTTGGGCGCAAGTCAATGGACGAGATGAGTTGCCCATTCCCCAGAAAGTGGAATTTGATGTGGAATACTTAAATTGCAGATCGCTTTGGTTTGATCTCAAAATTATTTGGTTAACCTTCATGAAAGTAATTTCACGGGATGGGGTGTCTCACTAGTAGAATAGAACATGTTCCTGAATAAATTGACGATGCCAGTCCTTACTTTACCCCGCATAATCAAACGGGGCATTGTGGCTTTTGTTGATGTAGGGCTTTGTGTATTAAGCGTTTATATTGCTTTTTATCTTCGGCTTGGAGAGTGGGTTCCCCTATTTTCAGCAAGCTATTGGAAGCCATTATGGGTGGTTGTGGCATCCATTATTCTCGGTTTGCCCATTTTCTTGATATTTGGACTTTATCGTGAAATTTTTCGTCATTCGGGTTGGTTTGCCTTGCGGGCTCTTGCCTGCGCTATGGCCTTATATGGTTTTATATTTGTTGTTATCTTTACCTTAATTGGTATTAATGATGTTCCTCGTACAGTGGGGATTATTCAGCCCCTAATCTTATTTATGCTTGCTGGGGGTAGTCGAGCTTTTGCTAGCTATTGGTTAAGCAATTCTTATCGCAAGCAACTCAAATTATCATCCGTTCCTAGTGTATTAATTTATGGGGCTGGTGAGGCTGGTAGACAATTAATGGGTGCATTAACGCATAGTTATGAGATGCGGGTAGCTGGGTTTTTAGATGATGATCCAAGATTGCAGGGCAGCGTATTGGGTGGAAAGCGCATTTATAGTCCAGATCGATTGACTGACTTAATTGCCTCACTAAACGTCAGTGAAGTTTTGCTGGCCATACCCTCTGCAAGTCGTTTTCGTCGTAATCAAATTATTAAGCTGATGCGTGACGCTAAGGTTAGCATTCAGACATTACCCAGCATGAGCGATTTGGCGCGTGGAAAAATATCTACGCAAGATTTACGATCTTTGGATATTGATGATTTATTGGGTAGAGAGCTTGTCTTACCAGATCAAGATCTGCTCACTAAAAATAGTTTTTCAAAAACTGTTATGGTTACTGGCGCTGGTGGATCCATTGGCAGTGAGTTATGCCGTCAGATTATTGGGCAAAAACCAAAAGTTCTAGTATTGGTTGAGCAAGGCGAGTACGCTCTTTATCAAATTCATCAAGATTTATGTGAGAGGCTTTTAAGTTCTGAGAATGCTGATATTGAAATAATTCCTCTTTTAGCAACAATAACAAATCAAGACCGTATGCGTCTTATTGTAAGTCAGTGGCGACCAGATATTATTTATCATGCGGCAGCATATAAACATGTGCCACTCGTTGAAGCAAATGTGGTTGAAGGTATTCGAAATAATGCTATTGGTACTTTGTCAGTAGCGCAAATTGCTCTCGACTTGGGCGTTCCTAATTTCATCTTAATTAGCACGGATAAGGCTGTTAGACCAACTAATGTGATGGGAGCAAGCAAGCGACTTGCTGAAATGATTTTGCAGGCATTAGCGCAGAATTCTGTTAGCACCAAATTCTCAATGGTACGCTTTGGAAATGTTCTCAACTCATCTGGGTCTGTAGTGCCTAAATTTAGGCAGCAGATCAAAGATGGCGGGCCGGTTACCGTGACCGATTTCAGAATGACACGTTATTTCATGACCATTCCTGAAGCGGCTCAATTAGTTATCCAAGCTGGCGCATTAGCAACCGGTGGAGACGTATTTTTGTTAGATATGGGTGAGCCGGTAAAGATTGTGGACTTAGCACGCAGAATGATAGAGCTTTCTGGATTAGATGTGAAAGATGAGAAAAATCTAGAAGGGGATATCGAGATTGCTGAGATCGGGCTGCGTCCTGGAGAAAAGCTTTATGAAGAATTGCTGATTGACGGTAACCCAGAAAAAACTATTCATCCCAGAGTCTATAAGTCCCATGAGGAGTATTTAGTTTGGGAGAAATTACTTAAGCAGTTAGAGCTTGTCGAGAACGCCATTCAGTCAAATAATCAAGAAATGCTAATCCAATTATTGCGAGAGCTTGTCCCAGGATACTCCCCTTTAATTTCTGCTTAGAGTTTTTTTAGATTTCCACTTGAGGCTGACTGTTATTTTAAGTCTCACAATAACGCTTGTCCTAAATATTTAGGAAGTAAATTGGCAAAAACCATTCCGCGACATTTTTCAGAATTAAAATTTCCGACCTTCCTGCAATTTTTCTGCCTATCTTTTATCTATGCAGTTTTGGCTGCATTATTATTTCAAAAGTTATTGATACCGTTGTTGCCAAACCTCTATGCAGGCAATGGCTTGTTAAAAAATGATGCCCTAGTTTTTCATCAGCAAGCTGTATCTATTGCATACGATATTAAAAATTTAGGATGGTCTCATTGGTCTTTATACCCTCCTGGTTGGGTGGGTAATGTTGGGGTATTGTCTGGTTTGTATGCGCTCTGGGGGCCAAATCCTGCTTACTTTATTCCTATTGCGGCCGCAGCCCATGCCTTAGGTGCAACCTTAATATATAAAATAGGGTCGCTAATCTGGAGTGGAAAAATTGGTTTAATTGGGGGTTTATTAGCCGGAGTAGCGTTTTTAATTTTTCCTTCTAGCCTGCAGTGGTATGGCCAGCCCTTGAAAGATAGCTTTGCAATTTCAGGGTGCTTTTTAATTTTATTGGCCTGGATTCAATCTCTGGATGATCGTTATAAGCTTAATGATTTGCCTGGCATTCTTTGCGCTTTATTTTTAGGGCTGCTGTTGGTTGCATTTGTACGTCCTTATTTTATTTCAGTAATTGCACAGGGATTTTTTTTATTATGGGTCAGCATTTTTTGCTGGATTTTATTAAAGAAGCAAGTGAGCAAAGATTACAAAGTTCTTCTTCGCACTCTAATGATTGTCTGTATCATTTTGATAGCTGGAAGTATTGGAAAAAATTCAGAAAGTGCTAGCGCAGTGAATGTGGGCGAAGGAAGTTTGCCAATACAGGATGTAAATATTGAATGGACATCATCCTCTATTATTCCTGGAGCAATTGAAAGATCATTAAAGAGGGTTGCTCTTTTGAGGTCTCACTTTATTGAATTCAATCGTGAAGTTGGAGCGGGTTCAGCTATTGATTTAGATCGTCAACTACATAATACTAGTGAAGTTATTCAGTATTTTCCTAGGGCCCTACAAATTGGCTTATTTTCCCCTTTCCCAAAAAGCTGGGCGGAGAGGGTTACAGCTCCAAGGGTGATTGCCGCAATCGAGACAAGCTTTTGGTATTTATTTGCCCCTGGAATTTGCTTTTTAATTTATCGAAAGCCCTCTAAAGCTTTGCTGTCTTGCCTAGTTTTTTGTGTGATGATGATCGTCATACTCACCATCATCCATCCCAATATTGGAACCTTATATAGGCAACGGTTTGGATTTTGGATGTTCTTCATGATGTGTGGTCTGGTGGGTTGGGTGGGCAGCATCTTTTCATTGATGAAATATCTGGGCGTAAGCTCCTTGAGTAATTCCCAAGAATCTATTGTTCCAACACTTTTTCATCAGATTGCTATGAAAGCTACGACGCTAGCTGCGTCAACTTCATTGGTCATGGCTATGACTTTTGTATGTTATCTGGGGTTCTTGGCACGTGATCTACTGTTAGTTGATCAGTTTGGGATGAAATCCGGATTGGATGGCTTTTTTATCGCCGCTATGATACCCATGGTTCTTGTAAATTGTTTTTCGCTGCCATTGGGCGATACGATTACTAATTTATTGATTAGAGCTTCTGGCGAAAGGCTTGATTCAATTGTTCGAACGGTAATGACGTTTGCTACTCTTTTTCTAGGGGCGATATCGGCCCTGGTAATTTGGAAATCAAATTTATTGGTCAGTCTTTTTATTAGCCAAGATTCTTCTAACTCTTTCGAACAGGCGGCATCATTACTTTATTGGTTTACACCAATTTTATTTCTGTCATCGTGGACCGTAGTGGGCAATGCAGTAATGAACGTGCTTCACTTCAATCTAAAAGTGGCCTTAGCTCAACTGATTGTTCCAGTATGTTCTATTGGCTTAATTCTAATAAACCCAGGGGGTTTGGGTTTATATGCTGCAACCATTGGAATGTTGGCTGGAACTCTTCTAAATGCCATTATTCTTTTTATCTTTTGCCATAAATTTAAAATTAATCTAATGCCTACTTTAAAAGTAAGCGGACTAGTTTTTAAGCCTTTCTTAGCAAATTATCGTTGGATAATTCTGACAGCAGTATTGTCGGCGGCTATTACCCCCCTTAATTTTTTATATGCGGGGTCTGTTGGTGGCGGTGCAATTTCAATGTGGGCAATGTCGGGTAAGCTAACTCAATTTATTATTGGATTAATTGCGGCTGCAGTCACCTCAGTCCTGCTTCCTCATTTTGCCCGGCTTAAAGCCAAAGAGTCCGATGTGGTCTTTAGAAATCAAGTATTTTTAATACTGATTGTAGGAAGTTGTATTGGAAGCCTTTTTGCTCTTATTTATTGTGAATTTTCAGTTCCCATTGCTTCTATCCTTTATTTAAACACTTCGCAATCAGGGGATGCAGTAAATCTGTTTGCAAATTTATTGCGTATAGGTGTTTTTCAAATGCCTCCGGTAATTTGTGCAGGTATCATCGTTAAATTAACTGCTGCAACTCATACGTCATCAAAAAGTGTTCCAGCAATCGCTCTAGGTTTAGCGATGAATGTGCTGCTTGACTTTTTGCTTGTGCCATCCTTTGGTATTTTGGGGGTAGGAATTGCCGCTACGGTGAGTTCAATACTCTCTGCTGCATATTTGGTGCTTCACAATAGAAAATTAATTGGATTTAAGTTGCATAGTATTTTGATATTATTTTCTATATGGTTAATTTGCGGCCTTCTAGGTTTCTTGCTGACCTGATAAATGTATTAAATACCCTGAGATGTCACAAAATCACGATGATCAGGACCTGCTTGCATCACCAAATGATTCAATTGCTTGCAAGTAATTGCCCAAAAATGATATTACGCGCTCCTCAATTTGTGGTCCTTACTCTCGTATAGAATCTTACGTATGAGTGAAAAACGATCTACCCCTGCTTGGCAGAAGAAGCTTTGGGAGCTTGGCAATCCTAAGGTTCGTCATCAGGAGGTCAAACGACGAGCTTACAGAACGGTGACGTCTCGATATCTCTGGGGAATCGCAGCAGTATTTTTTTACTTCTTGCTGTGTGCCTATGGCTTGGGTGGCGATGGGGGTGGTTCTAGTGATAATTCCGGAATTTACATCTTGATTTTAGGTGCAGTCGTGATGGGTGGTTTAGGGGCGTTTTTTGCTCCTCGATTGAATGAGGCCCTAGAGAGGCTTTTACCATCAGGTCGTCGCAAAAAAGAGGAGCATATTCCGAGAAAGTCTCACCGCTCACGATCAACATCTTCTGGCTCGGGAGCTCGATCTGAGAAAGGTTCCTCTCGCTCTAAATCACCATCTGAGAAGGCTGACTCCTAAAATATGTTTCGTATTTTGGTGGTTTGTACCGCGAATATTTGCCGCAGTCCCGCTGGCGAAGTCTTTTTGGCAAATGCCTTAAAGGGCCGAGCTGTTCAAGTTCGCTCTGCAGGAACTCTTGCAATTGATAATCATTATGCGCATCCGGTGATTGAGGAGTTTATGGTTGAGCGGGGCTTTCCCCAAATTAGCCAACATCGATCCACAGCGCTCATGCCATCTGCATTGGCTCACTATGGCCTGATTTTGTGTATGGAGCAAGACCATTTGGACTGGATTAAACGAGTTCAGCCAACCGCTACTGGCAAGGCAAAGCTACTTGGGCATTGGGATGGGCAAAAGGGGGTGCAAGATCCCATCAATGGGCCAAAAGATGGATATCAAGAGGCCCTAAATAGCATTGATGGATACTGTCAACAATGGGCTGAAAAAATCATTACCCTGGGCCTATGCCGCTAATGTAAGTGCTTTTGGGGGTTTATTGCCCTTAAAGACTATAATCATTTGCATGAATTTCTTTACTTCTTGGGCACTGCGCTCGGGTCTTTTCACTGCATTGGTATTTAGTCTCTCGGCATGCACCCTTTTGCCGGGTATGTCTGCGCGCTACTCTAAATCGCCTGTAGTGATCGAAAGTCCAGAGCAGCCAGCGACCTTGGATTACACGCTAGTCGCTGTGACCCCTAAGCTCTTAAGTGATATGGCAGCCGAGCGTGAGGCCGAAGAAAAGCGTGAGAGAGGCGCTTTAGGCGTCATCCACTCAAATGCTGAGCCCTATAAATTGGGCCCCCAAGATGTATTGCGTATTTTTGTCTGGGGCAATCCTGATCTCTCACCAGTTGTCACTACGATGACCACAGGTAACGTGGCCAGTACACCCGCGGGAAGAACTATTAATGAAAATGGTGAGCTGTACTTTCCGATGGTCGGCAATATCAAGGCTGCTGGTCTTACGATCCCTCAGTTTCGCGAATCTTTAACTAGGCAACTCAGTAAATACATTAAGGACCCTCAAGTTGAGGTAGATGTTGCTGGTTTTAGAAGTCAAAAAGTGTTTGTGGCGGGAGAAGTGAAATTACCTGGAGTGGTGGCAATTTCTGATGTGCCTCTTCGGATTACCGATGCGATAGGTCAGGCTGGCGGTGCAACTTTAGAGGCCGATCTTTATAGTGTGGTGCTGACAAGAGGCAAGATCAGCGAGAAGGTTGATTTAAATCGGGTGTATTACGGTGGCGAGATATCGGCCAACATTGTTTTAAAGAATGGCGACATCTTGTCCATCCCTGATCGTCAAGCACGCAAGGTATATGTTTTGGGCGAGGTGGGTACGGCTTCTGGTATTAATCAGGCGCGCTCCTACGTCATGCGTCGTGGTCGTATGAGTTTGTCAGAGGTGCTTGCTGATGCAGGAGGTTTAAATCCTTTCTCATCTGCTGCGGGTAAAGTATTTGTCATGAGGGCAGATTCCAATGGTGAGCCTATCATTTACCAGCTTAATGCCAGCTCTGCAGAATCTTTAGTCATGGCAGATAAATTCACTGTACAACCTCGAGATGTCGTCTTTGTAAGCCCAACAGACATTACCGAATTTGGTCGCTTCATAGGACAGCTTCTACCTATTTCTTCGGCAACCCAAGCGGTTACCAAGACTCCCTTTTAATGAACAGAGTGTAAAGATCATTCGTGGCAATCTTCAATTCACAACCTGAATCATTTGAACCGCGTTCGCAACAGACCCGTGGTCCTCAAATTCAAGAAGAGGGCGGCGGCTTTTCTGTAGTCGATATCTTAGAAAATATTTTCTTCTTTCGTTGGTATTTTCTTGGTTGCTTTGCAATCGTTACCTCCCTTGCAATTTTGTATGCCCTTTTTGCCAGCCCTATTTTTGTTGCGGACACACTCATTCAAGTTGAAGAGAAAAAAGGATCGCAATTAGGTGCTTTGAGCCAAGTTGCTAAGGCGCTTGATGTGCAGCAGTCTCCTGTCTTAGGGGAAATCGAGATCATTCGTTCTCGCACGGTCATTGGCCAAGCGGTAGATGCACTTAAAGCCAATATCACCATTACGGTAGCGAATCGTTTTCCACTGGTAGGCAGTTGGCTAGCACGCATCATGGATAAGGATGCTAACGGTCTGGTGAAGCCACCTTGGTCCGGAACCAGTTATGCCTGGGGCGGAGAAGACTTAAAGATTTCTAAACTGGTCATGCCAGAAAAATATTATGGACAGGCTTTCTATATCAAGATTGGGCCTGACAATACTTGGGAATTTTTAAACGATGATGACCAAGTCTTGGTTAAAGGTCAGGGACTGGAGCAAGACTTTAGTAGTGAAGATGGTCGCTTTGCTGTCGGTATTGAGGCTTTACGTGCAAGACCTGGCACCGTTTTTAGCTTGAAGATGTATTCCACGCTTTCTAAAATTTCACAAATTTTAGGCATCCTTACTGCCACAGAGACCAAGCGTCAGTCTGGCATCATTAAGTTAACGTTTGAGGATCGCAATCCTGCCCGCGCTGCATTGATGCTTAACAGCATTGCCAATGCCTATGTACGTCAAAACGTGAGCCGTCGCTCCGAAGAGGCGGAACATAGTTTGGCGTTCTTAAATCAAGAGTTGCCAAAATTGCGTGCACAGTTAGAGGTTTCAGAGCAATCGCTCAACGTCTTCCGTAATGAAAAGAAGACCATCGATATTCCGGGTGAGATTAAGGAGTTACTCACTCAAGCAACGACTTTAGAAAAGTCTCGTCTCGAGTTGGAACTCAAACGTAAAGAATATGCCATTCGCTATCAGCCAGACTACCCATTACTTAAGGCAGTTAATTCGCAGTTAGCGGAAGTGAAGACTCAAGCAGATGCGCTGAACAAACAGATCTCCCAATTGCCACAAGTGCAACAAGATTACATTCGCAAAGCACGTGATGTAGAGGTCAATAACCAGCTCTATGTCAGCCTCTTAAATAATGCCCAGCAATTGCAAATTGCTAAAGCAGGTACTGTGGGTAACGTAGCGGTAGTAGATCCTGCTGTTGCCCCTGAGAGACCTGCTCGTCCGAACAAGCCATTAACTGTTGCCATTGGTTCTTTACTGGGCTTGTTATTGGGATTTGTGGTGTGCCAAGCATTGGCTTTCTTAACAGGCGTTGTCAGAGACCCGAAAAAACTCGAGTCTGCCATTGGATTGCCAATACTCGCAATATTGCCCCTATCTTTAGATCAAGCTGAAGCAATTGAAGAGGCGCAAAAAGCAAAAGAAACTGGCGGTGTACTGTCGCACACTGGTAATCCACCAGCCTTCATGCTTTCTAAAGATCAGCCAACCGCTATTGCTGTGGAGTCTTTGCGCAGCCTACGAACCTCTCTTTTATTTGCCTTATCAGAAAAGCCCCGCGGCAAGGTATTGCTAATGACTTCCGCAGTGCCATCTCAAGGTAAATCCTTTATCTCAGCAAACTTGGCGTATTTGTTTGCTGCGATGGGTAAGAAGGTCTTACTTATTGAGGCAGACGTTCGTAGAGCATCACTTAAACGCTATATCGACTTTAATTCTGAGGATCCTGGTCTTTCCTCCATTTTGCGTGAGGACTTTGCTCCAGAAGCAGTGATCCTTAAAAACGTATATGAGAACCTCGACTTTTTACCTGCGGGTCCGCGCGTTAAAAATCCAGGAGATATGCTTTCTAACGATAAGATGCAAGAACTTATTCATGCATGCGCCGAGCAATACGATTACGTGGTGATTGATTCACCACCACTTCTACCAGTGCATGATGCGCGCGCTTTAGCTAAAGCAGCCGACGTTACTGCCTTTGTGGTGCGCCAGGACATGAGTAGTATTAGTGAAGTGCGAGAAGCGATTGATATTTGCGATAAGTCCGGAAGTAAGATTGATGGCCTAATCTTTAATGGCTTCATTCCATCGCGCATTCGTTATGGCTATGGTTACGGTTATGGCTACAAAGGCTATAAGGGCAAGTACAGTAAGTATGGTTATCGTCGTTATGGTTATGGCTATAAACCATACCAAGCCTACGATAAATACATGGATGATTCTGAAAAATAATGCCATCTCTTTACATCAAGATCACGTTTTAAGATATCCCAGATGAAGCGTTTTCAATCCTATTTTGAGTCTCTTCAATTGCGTGGCAATCGCTTTTTAATCGGCGCACTGTCACTTTATGT
>CANCQD010000021.1 GCA_947380285.1 Burkholderiaceae bacterium
AAGAAACAACCCTAAGATAGATGGCATTGCATACCGATAAGAATTACTTACGGAGACCTAATTTCTCAATCAATGCGCGATAGCGATCCAAATCTTTGCCTTTGAGGTAATCCAAGAGGCGACGGCGACGTGAAACCATCTTCAACAAACCGCGACGGCTGTGATGATCTTTAGCGTTAGCCTTGAAATGGGGGGTTAATTCATTGATGCGGGCTGTAAGCAATGAAACTTGAACTTCAGGGCTACCCGTATCGTTTGCGCTGCGCGCGTTATCTTTGACGATTTCCGCCGTTTTAATATCAGCAACTGCCATTTTTAATACTCCTTACTTGCGAACACTTGAGCTCTCACCCAATTCGTGTCGTGCGTGATTAACAAAATAAAACAAAAAAGCTTTACAAATCAAAGCCCTCGAATTGTAGCAGATACCTCATTTATAGGTCCAGCATTGAGATAGCAGCCAATTATCAATTGATGGGTACCAAATATAGATCCGATAACTGAATATGAAAATACCTGTTAAATTACTTAAAAATCAGCAATATAGGCATTTTAAAGGTATTCATAACCGCATTTCCAGCAATCTACGTCATAAATCATGAAAAAACACCCTTTTACTGCCTTTGTAATACCGTTATTAATGGCGCCATGCTTGGCAAATGCGTCGTTTTTACCCCCTGACATGATTGATGGATTTGCCAATATCGTGTCTTGGGTAGTTCTTATCGTTATGCCGGTAGGTTTCATTGCCGGCTTTTGGTATGTCCATATCCTGCCAGACACGATTGCTAAGAGAAGAGAGCACCCGCAAAGGGATGCAATCCATGCGTTATGCATTCTCTCCCTCTTTGTAGGTGGCTTGCTTTGGCCTCTTGCCTACCTATGGGCATATACGCGACCTACGATGTACAAGATTGCTTATGGAACCGATAAATACATGCCTCTAGAAAAAGAGCATAAACAAGGGCAGCACACCGAGGTGAAATAAGCATGGAAGCACTAATTCTTGGCATCTATGCCGGCATCGTTTGGCTGATCTTTTTCAAGTACAAATTACTTCCATGGAATACCTTGGCAAAAGTCATCGTATTTACGATTCCCGTTGTAGGAATGATTACGCTGATATTGCTACTCAATATATTTTCACCCTCCTCTAGCAATGTTGTCGTCGTTAGAAATTCCGTTGGCATTGTGAGTCAAGTAAAGGGTCGCGTTACTGAAGTGCCAGTCATAGTAAATCAACGCGTCAAAAAGGGAGATGTCCTTTTCAAAATTGACCCAACCCAATTTCAAGCATCAGTCAATGCCCTTAAAGCTAAACTTAAATTGGCTAAGTTACGCGTTAAAGAAAATGATGCGCTTGTTAAAAGCGGCTCCGGCAATCGTTTTGACTTAGAAAAAGCTGAGGCTGATCTTACTGAGCTCAGTGAACAAACAATCAATTCTGAATATGATTTGGAACAAACCACTGTCAGAGCTCCTAGCGACGGCACGGTTGTCAACGTGCAATTACGACCAGGTGCTTTTGTAGCCGCCTTTCCAATAGCTTCTGTCATGACTTTCATGGAAGACACGCCTCAAATCTATGCATTGTTTAATCAGAATGAGTTACACCAAATTGAAGTTGGCAATGAGGCTGAGTTTTACATTCCCAGCTTTCCTGGAAAGATTCTTAAAGCAAAAGTGGAATCCATCATCCTAGCTGAGGGTCAAGGTCAAATCAATGTCAGTGGCAATCTACCCACCACAGGCTTAAGAGAAATTCCAGTGAATCGTTTTGCCGTGAAATTGCAGATGGACGATCGTCATGCAGAGTTATTGCTACCCGCTGGTGCTGTTGGAGATGGCGCAGTGTACACAGACCATTTAGCGTTCTTACACATTATTCGCAAAGTGATGTTACGTATCAGCACTAAGCTGAACTACATTATTCCCAAACTTCATTAACAATAGAGATGCATAAACCACATCTGAACTCGTTTCATAAAGTTGCACTCTACGTATTGGGGGCGATTACTTTAAGTGCTTGCACCATTAGTCCGCTCAAGAATAATAAGGAGCTAGTGGATCAATCGTTGCCCAATACAAATGTCCCAAAACAATTTCAAGCCGATAAAAACAGTACTCAAGATTCCATTAGTGTCGATGATGTTTGGCTCAAGCAATTTAATGATCCTGAACTCAATGCCTTAGTAGTTGAGGCATTAGAAAATAATCCCAGCATTCGCATCATTGCGGCACGAAGAACACAATCTGAAGCATTAATTAATGCTGCTGGTGGCTCACAATATCCTGGCATAAATGCGATCGGCAATACTGGTAGCAAAGCTGGCTCCAGCGGAACTGGGTTAACAGGATTCTATATAGGCGCTAATTGGGAACTCGATCTATGGGGCCGTGTACGCACATCCATTGCAGGCGCTGAACAAAATTCCAAAGCTATTAATGCCGATCAAGATGCAGCGCGCCTATCTTTGATAGCCACATTAGCCAAATCAGTTTGGCTTGCACGCAGCCTACAAGAGCAAGCGCAATTAGCAAAAGATAATGCCGACGCATCACAAAAAATTGCGGAGCTGACTCAAGTACGAGAAAAAATTGGCGCATCATCCGCTAACGATGTATCAGTCACTAAAATTAGTGCAGCTCAAGCACAAGAGATTGCACTTAATAGCGCTTTAGCACGTGACCAAGCACTGCGTGCAGTTGAAACTCTAGTGGGGCGTTATCCGAAAGCTGAGCCCCTCAAAACTACTGCATTACCAGCCCTTCCAAAACCTGTTGCACCTGGCTTACCATCTGATCTATTGGAACGCAGACCTGATTTGATTGCTGCCGAGGCCCGTGTCAACAGCGCCTTCTATCTTGCCGATGAAAAGCGACTTGCAAGACTTCCAAAGATCAGCCTAACCGCTGGTTACGGCTACATTAATAGCCAAATCTTCACATTGGTTAATGGCTCAAGCACTAGTTTTGGCGTGGGCGCAAATGTAGCGCTTCCTTTATTCCAAGGGGGCGCTATTGAAGCGCAGATTGCCTATCAAAACGCAGAGGCGCAAGCGGCACTCGCCAACTATGGCAAGGTAGTTCTCGCAGCATTCAATGATGTAGAAAATGCATTAAATGGCGAAGCAATATGGCGTGACCGCAGCACTCAATTACAAACCCAACTCATCCAACAGACGCGTGTCATGAAAAGCACGGAGACTGAGTTTCAAATTGGTAGAATTGATCAACGTCAAATTGCGCAGCAACGCATCAAAACAAACAGTACCGATATCAGCTTGCGACAAGGTCAAGTAGATGCTCTGGCCCAGCGAGTCAACCTATACCTTGCCCTTGGCGGCTCGGCCGATTAACCTCCCCACTACAACACCATGAAAAAATTACTTAAGCTGACCTTGATCTGCGTCGCATTCTTATCGCCAACCTACTCTTACGCTCAGTTTGGCTCCTTGTTTGGTCCAGACAAAACGATCGCCGAGCAACGTCAGGATGTAATGATTAAGAATCAGGCAATCCTGAAACATCTCTATGAAGCCCAACCCAAAGCCAAAGAGTTGATTGAAAAATCAGTGGGCTACGCAACCTTTAGCAACTTTGGTATGAAAATATTGATTGCAGGCGGTGGCACTGGCAGCGGCGTAGTAATCAATAAAGCCAATAAAAAACCGATCTTTATGAATATGGCTGAAGTTCAAGCTGGCCTGGGGATTGGAATTAAATCTTTCCAAAATATTTTTGTATTTGAAACTGAAGCTGCCATGAATGACTTTGTGAATTCAGGCTGGACTTTTGGCGGTCAAGTAACCGCTGCTGCTAAATACGAAAAAGATGGTGGTGCTTATCAAGACGCTACGGTAGTTGCCCCTGGTGTATTAATGTATCAATTAACTGACTCCGGCCTTGCCGCTGAAATCACCGGCAAAGGCACGAAGTATTATAAGAACACCGACTTAAATAAGTAAAACATCAGCAATACTCTAGGCAGATGACCCAATGATTAAGGGGTCATCTGGGCATTGAGTTTTGCAAGGCTCGGATCGTGCAATTTATTCAAAGCAGATAAATACGCTTTTGCGGAAGCGGCAATGATGTCCGGGTCTGTACCAACACCATTCACAATGCGCCCACCCTTTGCCAAGCGCACAGTAACCTCTCCTTGAGATTGCGTTCCTGAGGTAATCGCGTTGACTGAATAGAGCAACTGCTCTGCACCACTCTTCGCAATTTCTTCGATTGCATTCAGGCTTGCATCCACTGGGCCATTTCCTTCTGCTTCAGAGGTCATCTCTTTATCACCCATGCGGAATGTCACGCGTGATTTTGGGCGCTCACCAGTTTCCGAATGCTGACTTAATGAAATAAATTTGTAATGCTCACCCTCTTCAGCTGCCGCTGAATCTGACATGATGGCAATAATATCTTCGTCAAAAATTTCAGATTTTTGATCTGCTAATGTTTTGAATCGAATGAACGCTTCATTCAAATCAGACTCAGCTTCGACGGTGATCCCTAACTCTTGCAAACGCTGTTTAAAGGCGTTACGGCCAGACAATTTACCCAAAACAATCTTATTTGCAGACCAACCTACATCTTCTGCGCGCATAATTTCATAAGTATCGCGGTTCTTCAAAATACCATCTTGGTGAATACCAGATGTATGGGCAAATGCATTCGCACCCACCACAGCCTTATTTGGCTGAACTACGAAGCCGGTAATCTGAGAAACCAATTTAGAAGCAGGAACGATTTGAGTCGCATCAATATTACAAACCATATCAAAGTAGTCTTTGCGGGTACGCAATGACATCACAATCTCTTCTAACGCAGTGTTACCAGCACGCTCTCCTAAGCCATTAATCGTGCACTCAATTTGACGAGCGCCACCAATTTTGACGCCTGCCAAAGAATTGGCAACTGCCATTCCTAAATCGTTATGGCAATGCACCGACCAAACCGCTTTATCAGAATTGGGTACTCGAGTACGTAAGGTTTTTATAAAATCACCATATAACTCTGGAGTCGCGTAACCAACGGTATCGGGAATATTAATTGTCGATGCACCTTCATTAATGACGGCCTCTACTACCCTGCACAAGAAATCCATTTCTGAGCGATAGCCATCTTCCGCAGAAAATTCAATATCAGAAGCTAAGTTTCTAGCAAAACGAATCGAACGTTTAGCTTGCTCCAATACTTCCTCTGGAGACATGCGCAACTTCACAGCCATATGCAATGGACTGGTTGCCAAAAAGGCATGAATCCGTTTCGCATTAGCGGCTTGCAAAGCATCTGCAGCGCGTGTGATGTCCTTGTCATTTGCTCTAGCCAATGAGCACACAATTGAGTCTTTGACTGCAGCAGCGACCGCAGAGATCGCTTGGAAGTCGCCTTCAGAGCTCGCAGCAAAACCTGCTTCAATCACATCCACCTTCAGACGCTCTAGTTGACGAGCAATGCGAACCTTCTCGTCCTTCGTCATCGACGCGCCAGGGGATTGTTCGCCATCACGTAAGGTGGTATCAAAAATAATTACTTTGTCGCTCATCACTACTCTCCAGTTTTAAATACTTCTGAACTTATGCATTTCAATCTTATAAAACAAAAACCCCAGCAATTTGCTGGGGCTGGTATTGGTGGTTAATGATTTGGTTTATCTCATTAACTCAGGCCTTACCCGCCCCAAGCTTTAGGCTTAGTGCTAGCAGAAGGAGGCCGGTTAACGGTGAGAAATTCATCAACATGGATTAAATATACCCCAAAATTTGCTGATTAGCTAAAACGTTTGCCGCTTAGTCTTTCCCAGGCCCAAATGACATAGCCAGAGATTGAATACACCACAAACAAACCAAATAGGGTCAAAGGTGGATTAGATGAGATCAAAACAAAGGTCAAGATCATCAACACCATCACCCCAAAAGGCACTCTGTAGCGTACATCCAAGGCTTTACCACTATAAAAACGAGCATTTGAGACCATGGTCAGGCCTGCGTAGACGGCGATAAAAAAGGTGATCCAAGGTATAGCGGTATCGCGCACTGGAATCTTATTGTCATCAGCCAACCAAATAAAGCCAGCCATTAATGCTCCTGCAGCTGGACTTGGCAAGCCTTGGAAAAACTTCTTATCCACTACTCCAGTATTTACATTGAAGCGAGCCAGACGCAAAGCCGCACCAGCACAGTAAGTAAATGCAGCTAACCAACCCCATTTACCCAAATCTTTTAAGGCCCACTCATAGGCTACTAACGCGGGTGCAACACCAAACGACACCATATCAGCAAGGGAGTCGTATTGCTCACCAAATGAACTCTGGGTATTCGTCATCCGAGCAACGCGGCCATCCATACCATCAAGTACTAGTGAAGCAAAAATGGCGATAGCCGCAGTTTCAAACTGGTGATTCATGGCATTCACGATTGCGAAGAAGCCGCAGAATAAGGCCGCAGTCGTAAAGGCATTTGGCAAAAGATAAATGCCTTTGCTGCGTAAGCGAGGCTTTTGCGGGTGCAACTCCTCTACTTCGTAATCAATCCCATCACCCAATTCCTCGGCCCATTGCTTATCAGTAGGCGGGGCATGACGATTGGAGATACTGCTACGTTCGATGCGACCACGACGGCGAAATGTACTCAAAGCGTATCCCGGTAAAAGATTCGAATCAGTCCAAGCCTGGCAAACGTGCCAAAGCTGTATTTGTTGCAAAAACTTTATCGCCAACACTGACCAATGGTTCAGCAGTCAACGGCAAATACACATCAACTCTCGAGCCAAAGCGAATAAATCCATAGCGCTCACCGGCTTTAAGGCGATCACCAACATGGGTGTAGCAAAGAATGCGGCGCGCAATTAAACCGGCAACCTGGACCAAAGTAACTACTTGACCATTAGCATCGATCACAACGGCATTACGCTCGTTCTCTGTAGATGCTTTATCTAAATCCGCATTCACAAATTTGCCAGGGAAATACTGAATTTCCTTAACCAAACCATTTACTGCGCTACGGTTGGAATGGACATTAAATACATTCATGAATACGCTAATTTTGAGCGCTTCACGTCCAGCATAAGGGTCATTGGCTTTTTCAACCACCACAATTCGACCATCCGCTGGGGATAAAACCAGATCGCGACCAAGAGCAGGAATGCGCTGTGGATCACGAAAGAACTGCAGAACAAAAATAAAGATAATCCAAAGAGGCCAGGACCATGCGATGCCGCCCAAATAATGAACCAGCAAAGTCACTGCCCCCACTAACGCTAAATACGGCCAACCTTCTTTCGCAATAATGGGGTGTGGATACATCATCTTTGTTCTGAGCCTTGTTATTTACTGCTATTCGTTTTTTTGCTTCGCTTTAAAGCTTAGTTCTTAGTTTGGTCCACTAACTTGTTCTTAGCAATCCAAGGCATCATGGCGCGCAATTTTGCGCCAACGACTTCGATGTCATGCTCAGCATTCAAACGACGACGGGAAATCAAAGTAGGCGCGCCAGCTTTGTTCTCCAAAATGAAGCTCTTAGCGTACTCACCAGTTTGAATATCTTTCAAGCACTGACGCATTGCATTCTTAGTATCTTCTGTAACAACACGTGGGCCAGTGACATACTCACCGTACTCAGCGTTATTGGAGATGGAGTAGTTCATGTTGGCAATGCCGCCTTCGTAGATCAAGTCAACGATCAATTTGAGCTCATGCAAGCACTCAAAGTAAGCCATTTCAGGTGCGTACCCAGCTTCAACCAAAGTTTCAAAACCAGCCTTGATCAACTCTACTGCGCCACCGCAGAGAACTGCTTGCTCGCCGAACAAGTCAGTTTCAGTTTCTTCACGGAAGTTTGTTTCGATAATGCCAGCACGACCGCCGCCGTTTGCAGTTGCGTATGACAAAGCAACATCACGTGCTGAACCAGATTTATCCTGATAAACAGCGATCAAATGAGGAACACCGCCACCTTGAGCGTATGTACCGCGAACTGTGTGCCCAGGAGCCTTCGGAGCAATCATGATCACATCTAAGTCAGCGCGTGGCTGAACTTGACCGTAGTGAACATTAAAGCCATGAGCAAAAGCCAATGCAGCGCCTTGCTTAATATTGCCGTGAACTTCTTTGTTGTAAACGTCAGCGATTTGTTCGTCAGGTAACAACATCATGACTACATCAGCATCTTTAACTGCTTCGCCAACTTCTTTTACTGACAAGCCGGCATTTGCAGCCTTGCTCCAGGAAGCGCCGTCTTTACGCAAACCAACAGTAACGTTAACGCCAGAATCTTTGAGGTTCAATGCGTGCGCGTGACCTTGTGAACCATAACCAATGATGGTGACTTTCTTGCCCTTGATGAGGGACAAATCAGCGTCTTTATCGTAAAAAACTTTCATGCTCTTTCCTTGTATTGAAAATGTAATTAATGCAGTAATTAGTTAATAAAATTAAACCTTGAGGATGCGTTCGCCACGACCAATTCCAGAACCGCCTGAGCGGACAGTTTCTAGAATCGATGCACGATCGATCGAATCAATAAAGGCATCCAACTTGGCACCATCACCTGTTAACTCGATGGTGTAACTCTTATCAGTCACATCAATGATGCGACCGCGGAAGATATCAGTAGTTCGTTTGAGTTCTTCGCGTTCTTTGCCAACAGCACGCACCTTAATCATCATGAGCTCTCGCTCAATGTGCGGACCTTCGCTTAAATCAAATACCTTAACTACCTCAACCAAACGGTTTAAGTGTTTAGTGATTTGCTCAATGACGTCATCAGAACCAAAAGTCACGATCGTCATGCGCGATAAAGAGGGATCTTCAGTAGGCGCAACACTTAAGGTATCAATGTTGTAACCACGCGCAGAAAATAAACCCACCACACGCGATAAGGCGCCCGGCTCATTCTCAATGAGTATAGAAATAATGTGTCGCATTAGAGTTCCTCGCTGCCCAAAAGCATTTCAGTAATACCTTTGCCCGCTTGAACCATCGGCCAAACGTTTTCTTCTGGGTCAGTCTGAAAATCCATAAATACTGTGCGATCTTTTAAACGAATTGACTCTTTAAGCGCGCCCTCAACATCTGATTTTTTCTCAATACGCATGCCAACGTGACCATAGGCCTCTGCCAGCTTCACAAAGTCAGGCAAGGAATCCATATACGAGCTGGAATAACGTTTGTTATAGGTAAGCTCTTGCCATTGGCGAACCATACCGAGGTAACGGTTGTTCAAAGACACGATCTTTACAGGAGTGTTGTATTGCTTACAGGTAGATAGCTCCTGAATACACATCTGGATTGAACCCTCGCCAGTAATCGCAAATACATCCTTATCTGGGAATGCTTTCTTGATACCCATGGCATAGGGCAAGCCTACGCCCATAGTGCCTAGTCCACCAGAGTTAATCCAACGACGTGGCTGATCAAACTTGTAAAACTGAGCAGCCCACATTTGATGCTGACCTACGTCAGAGGTGATGAATGCATCGCCACCAGTCAGCTCCCACAATTTTTGAACCACATACTGGGGCTTCACAATTTGAGAGGCTTCGTCGTACTTCAAGCAATCTTTTTTGCGCCACTCATTAATTTGATCCCACCAAGCGGCAACTTTGTCACCATTCTGACGTGGACCAGCAACTTTCAATTGCGCAGTCATCTCAACCAATACTTCTTTAAGATTACCAACAATAGGAACATCTACCTTCACACGCTTTGAAATCACAGAAGGATCAATATCAATATGAATGATCTTGCGGGGGTGACTTGCAAAGTGTGATGTATTACCAATTACGCGGTCATCAAAACGTGCGCCAATCGCAATCAACACGTCACTGTGTTGCATTGCCATATTGGCTTCGTAAGTTCCGTGCATACCGAGCATGCCCACGAACTGCGGACTAGTGCCCGGAAATCCGCCCAAGCCCATCAGGGTATTGGTAACGGGATAGCCCAGTAAATCGGCAAATTCTTTAAGTTCTGGAGCAGCATCTGACAGAATCACGCCGCCACCGGTATAGATATATGGGCGCTCCGCCTCTTGAAGCAAAGCTACCGCCTTGCGAATTTGGCCACTGTGACCCTTCACAACTGGATTGTAGGAACGCATTTCCAGCGTTTCTGGATATACGAATGGACCCTTGGCTGCGGATACATCCTTTGGAATGTCAATCAACACAGGACCAGGTCTACCTGTCTGTGCAATATGAAAAGCCTTCTTCAACACCAGAGGAAGATCTTTAACATCTTTCACAAGGAAGTTATGCTTGACCACTGGGCGGGTAATACCAACGGTATCCGCTTCTTGGAAGGCATCTTCACCGATAGCGTAAGTTGGCACGTTACCGCTGATGATCACCATCGGAATGGAGTCGGTATACGCAGTTGCGATACCGGTCACAGCATTAGTAACGCCAGGGCCAGAGGTCACCAATGCAACGCCAACCTTACCGGTTGCGCGAGCATAGCCATCGGCTGCATGAACTGCTGCTTGCTCATGGCGAACCAAGATATGTTCAAACTTATCTTGTTTAAAAATTTCGTCGTAGATAAAGAGAACGGATCCCCCTGGGTAACCCCAGACAAATTCAACACCCTCTTTGTGCAATGCATGCACGAGCATTTCTGCGCCAATCATTTCTGGAGGCGCTGCATCATTGTTTGTATTTATTGTGTCTTTATTAGCTTTGCTAGCTAAAAATTCGGCGCTGCTTGTATTCATTTTCTTTCGTCCTTTGCAATTTTCGGCAAAAAATTGATTGGTCTGTTCTGTCTCCTGCTTGTGGCCTGAGTTCGAACGGCGCTGCTACCGGAAAAAACCACTTCTTGAATGAGATTCTAGGTAGTAAGCCCTACATTCTATAGCAATCCCCTAAAATGATTCAATTCCTAAAGAATCAGGTCTAATCCATTGCATGGCATCAGCCCAAGAACTATCTGACTTTCTGAGTAGTGTCGAGCAGCGCGCTTTTAAGCAGGCGGTTTATGCCGTCCGTGACGATGACGCTGCACTCGACATTGTTCAAGATGCGATGATTAAGCTCGCTGAAAAATATGGAGATAGGCCTGCTGCAGAACTCCCCCTGGTTTTCACCAGAATTCTGCAGAATCGAATTCATGACTGGTTTAGAAGGCAAAAGGTCAGAAATACCTGGGTCACCTTATTTTCCAATATGGGCAAAAAGGGGGATGACGGGGATGATTTTGACCCTTTAGAGTCTCTTTCAGCCCCGGATGATAGTGAAATTCACCAAGATGGGGCATATAAGCTTGAAAAAAGTCAGCTTTTACAGGCTTTGGAGTCAGAAATATCTAAATTGCCTGTACGTCAACGAGAAGCCTTCCTGATGCGTTATTGGGATGAGCTAAGTATTACTGAGACGGCCCAAGCAATGCGTTGTAGTGAAGGAAGTGTCAAAACCCACTGTTCTAGAGCCACCCAATCTTTAGCTAAAGCATTGAAATTAAAAGGAATTACGCTGTGAAACACTTTGATGACCAATTTACCCAGACCCAAGTTGACCAATTCGGCCAAGCTAGTGCGGCCCTGCTTCGTCAAGGTACTCAGAGTATTCCTCAGAGCGTCAAGGATCGCCTCTACGCAGCACGTATGAAGGCCCTGTCTGTCAGAAAGCCTGAAAAGGTCCTGATCCAGAAGCAAGTTTTAGCTGGAACAGCCCGAAACTGGACTTCTGGTTCAAATGGCGTTTGGGATACCGTTGGCTGGATTGCACCTCTCGTGGTTCTTGTTTTCGGCCTCATCGGCATCGCCCAATGGCAAGAGGACTCTCGCATTAATGACATCGCTGAAGTCGATGCAGCATTACTGTCTGATGATGTGCCTCCTGACGCTTACGCCGATAGCGGATTTATGGCCTTCCTCAAAAACGGTCCTCTTTCTGATTCTGATAGCGCATCCGACTCTGCCCCGATCAAATAATTTCGATTCGCTTGATGTCATCGATAACTAGAACGCAAAAAGCTTGCAGCCTAGCGCTGTTCGCATTCCTGTTCGCATTCTTTTGCGTCGCTCAAGTCAGCGTAGCACAAGCGCAAACTACACCAAGCGCTCCTCATGGAAAGGCTGCTGCCATTCCAGAGAAAAAACCCGATGGTACATGGGAAGGCCTAAAGCCTGCACAACAAAAAATTCTTGCCCCGCTGGAAAGCGACTGGGATTACATGCTGCCCGATAGTCGCAAGAAATGGATTCAGGTTGCCAATATTTACCCTAAGATGAGCTCGCAAGATCAAGAGCGCCTGCAGTCTCGTATGTCGAGCTGGTCGAATTTGTCCCAAAAAGAACGTCGCATGGCACGAGAAAATTATCTTGCTAGTCTGAAGTTTCCAGCTGAGAAAAAAGCAGAGGCTTGGAGCGCATATCAAAAACTGAGCGATGATCAAAAGAAGAAGTTAGCAGAATCTGAAGTGAAGAAAAAACCTACTGCAGCCAATGCGCCAACACTTCAGCAGCACCCGATTTCACCGAAAGCCGCCCTACCAAATACCGTTATTGCCCCAAGCATGCCTGCCCCGGCAGAAAGCACTGGAGCCAATGCGGAAAGCAGCACTTCCAATAATTAAGCGGCTCTATGACGCCTGCTGACTTACGCGCATTACCTTCACCTCAATTTTGGCGAAGAGTGTCATGCTGTCTTTATGAGCAATTGGTACTACTTGGCGTATTTGCCCTTACCTTTTTAGTTCCCAACCTGTTTCTCGGTATTTTGTTTGGCATCTCATTGCCTAGTTGGCTTACCTTCTTATACCTCTATGCTGTCTTGGGTATTTATTTTGTCTGGTACTGGACCAAATCGGGTCAAACACTTGCCATGCAGACGTGGCGTGTTCGCATGATTGGGCGGGATGGATTTAATCTTACTAAGCGACAAGCTTTTTGGCGTTACGTCTATGGCTCACTTTGGCTAATTCCTTGCGTTCTATTGCAATGGGCTTTTCATCTAGAGAAGTGGCAGATTATTGAAATGCTCTTTACTGTGGCCCTCTTGATCTGGCCCTTAAGCATTTATCTGGATCGTCAGAATATTTTGTTTCGACAAAGCCTTCCCGACCGTATGGCTGGCACTCGTTTAGTTGAACTACCTAAAAATCTGGTCACTCTGACTTAGTAGTCTTTCTTAGCAAGCTTGCTTATTAAGCTTACTTATTAATCTTACTCAAGCTTCCCGCAGACATTCGACTGCTGTAGCATTCTGAATTTTCTTCTGGAAGCGATATCCGGACATGAGACAAGCGCCGACACCAAATGCAACACCCATCATGAGCGCCTCTCCAAAAGCATTAAATTGAATCTCCATCACGTAGCGACCTAATGCCCAGGCAGCAATACCAGATGCCAGTCCTGCCAATAGACCGGCCAACAATCCGATCATCACTAACTCAATATTTGCAATTTTCGCCAAGGTGTTTCGTGAAGCCCCTAAGGCTTTTAATAAGGCTGCATTACGATAACGTTCATCTTGGGTGGCTGCTATAGCCGACATTAAAACCAACATCGCAGCCGCAATCGTAAAGGCCAGCAATAAACCCAATACAGAAGAAAGCTTATTCAGAACTTCCTGAATTTGTTGCAATGAGGCTGAGACATCCACAATGGTTAAATTCGGATAAGTTTGGCTTAATTGAAAATCCAACGATTCTTGTTTGGGGGGCTGATAGTAAGAGGTAATCCAAGACTGTGGCAATGATTGCAGCTGCACCGGCGGCATGATGACAAAAAAGTTCACCCGCATAGAGCTCCAATCTAATTTGCGTAAGGAGGTAATGGGGGCAGTAATCTTTTCACCAGCAACCTCAAAACTGAGTTGATCACCCAGCTGCAATTTCAGGGTTTTGGCTATTCCGGTTTCCATTGATATTTGAGGGGTATCTCCCTCAATCCATTTACCCGAAAGAATCTTGTTACCTAGTGGCAATTGGTCCGTGTATGACAAATTAAATTCACGATCCAGTAAACGCTTGGCATTCTCTTCTGCAAAATCACTCGGTGCAATCTCTTTACCATTAATTTCAACTAAGCGGCCTCTGACCATGGGATAAAACTGCGGACTTGAAACACCTGCATCTACAAGGGACTGGGTAAGTCCCTGTTTTTGATCCCCCTGAACATTAATCATGAAACGATTAGGTGCATCACTGGGAACATTGCCTTGCCAGGCACTTAAAAAATCAGCGCGCAATAAGAGAACCAGTAGCAGCGCCATGAGCGCAATACCAAGTGCGGTAATTTGCACTACCGCAAGACCAGTTCTTCGCCCTTGAGACAAAATCACAAATCCAAATGCAAAACCTTGGGTACGTATGGTGCTCAGAAGACGCAATACACTCCAAGACACCAAAGCAAAAACTACAATTGCGCCACCAAAACTCAGGCCAGTCCACAAAGCCAACTTCCAATCACGGGCTGCGAGCATGATTAAGGATGCGCTCGCACCTAAACCACATAAGGCAGTCCAAAAAGTGGAAATGCTAAGGCCATCAAATTCTTTTCTAATCAGTCGGATTGGAGGAACCCTGACCAAACTAAAGATTGCAGGACCAGCAAAACCAAATAATAAAAACCAAGCGACCAGCACACTCCAAAGAACAGGCCAAAGAGAGACGGAAGGCAATTGAGCCATCACCAAATTGCCTAATAGCAGCGTTAAGATATGCTGTCCTAGATAACCTAGTAGTGACCCTGTAAGCGCTGCAATGAGTCCAAGGCCGATAAGAGTCTCCGCCTGTCGCCTCAGGATCATGCTTGAGCTAGCTCCGAGACATTTGAGGACAGCGCACGCATCTGCTTGCTTGCGTGTGTAGCGATGCGCAGATAACGCTATCGCAACTGCTGCCACCATGGCAGTCAATAACGCGATGAGTGACAAGAATCGATCTGCACGCTCAAGCGTCTTCCTCATCATGGGTTGTGCAGTCTCTAGAGTTTCTATACGGATACCCTTCAGTCTATCTTTTTCGATATATTGAGTGGCCCAAGAACCATAGGAACTTATTTGTTCATCAGAGCCAGCCAACAGTAGTCGATAGGTCACTCTGCTACCAAGGCCAATGAGGCCGGTTTCACTTAAGTCCGCAATTGACATCATGACTCGCGGAGCGAAGTTCATAAAACCAGCACCACGATCAAGTTCACGCTCTAAAACGCCGCCAATCACAAAGTTCTTTTGACCAAGGCGTATGGGATCACCTTCTTTTGCATGCAAGCTTGCCAGCATGGCAGGATCAACCCAGACAAATCCTCTATCTGGCCCGGAGGAAAGGGTCTTCATTTGCATGCTGGACTGAACGCGCAACTCGCCACGTAGTGGGTATTGAGGACTCACCGCTTTTAGCGAAGCCAATTTGCTATGAGCGCCTACGCTTGCCATGCTAGGAAACACTACTGTTTGGGCAAGCTGTAAATTTTTGTCTCTTGCCTCGTCTAAAAAAAGATTCGGTAATGGCTGGTCAGAAACGATTAGTAAATCTGAAGCCAAGAGTTGACGCGCGTCGAAAGCAAACGCTCTTTGCATACGATCAGCCAAAAAGCTGACACTAGAAAGCGCCGTAACAGAGAGCGTTAGTGCAACTAGCAACCAAGCTAACTCACTTGAGCGCACATCACGCCTCAAGCGCCCCAAGAAGTGAAAAATAGATTTAATCAAATTGCTTGGATTTGCCCGCCATCAACACGCATGACGGTGCCTGTAATAAAAGAGGCATTTTGGCTGGCTAAGAAAGCAGCTGCATCACCGTATTCTTTCGGATCGCCATATCTTCCCATCGGGATTTGTCTTAAGCTTGCTTTGACCACATCTTCATAGCTTGTCCCCTCGCGTTTTGCACGCGCTTCGTCCAGCTGACGCAGACGATCTGTTGCCACCCTACCAGGCATGATCACATTAACCGTAACACCTTCTGCAGCAACTTCTGCTGCCAATGTTTTAGACCATGCAAGTAATGCTGCACGCAAAGTGTTGGAGATAGCTAAGTTTTTAATGGGCGCAATAGCACCCGAGGTAGTACTGGTAATAATTCGACCCCATTTGCGCTGACGCATGCCAGGCAATACGCGATCTGTTATGGCGATAAGTGACAACACCATATCGTTAAAGCTTTTTTGCCAAAGCGCAGGATCTTGACCAGCAGCCGGCGTGGGCGGTGGTCCGCCCGTGTTATTAATCAGGATATCAATGGGGCCCAACTCTTGCTCAACTTTGGATATCAACCCATCAATAACGGATATATCTGAAAGATCCCAATGAAGAGCAAGCGCTTTACCCCCAGCAGATTCAATTAATCTCACGGACTCCTGCAAACCTTCGGGATTACGCCCAGTCACTGCAACATGAACGCCCTCTTTTGCTAATGACACCGCCATGGCTTGTCCTAAGCCACGACTAGAGGCCAGTACCAAGGCAACCTTACCCTTTAATCCTAAATCCATTTAATCTCCAAATGCTAATGCGTTTATTTTTAATCTAACTGTCATTTTTGCTTAGCGGCCACTATCTTTCTTGGTGCAAATCGAGATGAAACCAATTGCATGTGATTATTGACCTAAGGGTTTTGGCAAATTACCAGCATATTTATAAAGCTGTGCCTCATATTCATTCAAGATCTGCGCTAGAGCTTCTTGCTGACCTAACACTAGAGCCTCAGGGGTATTGTCTTTGAGAGCAATACGCTTGGTATAGCGATTTGCACCAATCAAGGGGTTTATTTTTCCAGCGCTAGTGGCACTCAGGAAAAACTCCACACTAACTACAGCTTCAGGTTGGCTTCGATAATCACCATAGAACTCTTCAACCGTTGCTTGTAAGTAATAGTAAGGGAAGAAGCTATTACTTTGCCCTACTGTTGCAGAGAAAATATTAGCCTTGTTCATCCATTGACGCTCAGCATTACCAATCATTTCAGCAGGAATGTTGGTGTACACGTTATAAAAATCTTTTTCGTAACGTTGATCGCCCGTACGATAAACCAAAGCTCTGCCATCAAATGGCGGCGTCACGGATACAGCGCCCATTTTTAGCCAAACATCCGTGCGAGCAGTTCGTGGTGCAGAAGTTCTTTCTGGAGACACCATCCAAGTGGTAGGTCCTACCGGTGGTCTGGTAGGCAAGGAACAAGATACCAACCCTAAGATAGCAAAGGAAAATAGAATGTGCTTCATCATTTCTTCACTCCAGGCTGTCCAGCAGCGCCATTAGGTGGAGTCATTTTTGGTGGCGGATCACTCCAAATCAGACTTGATGGTGATTGACTTGCAATGCGGCTAAATTCGTTTAAATTCTCGCTGGCTTGCTTAATGTTTTCCATCGTCAAGACGGTGTCACCTTGAACACTAGTAATGGTTTGACGCAAGGAGGTAGTTGCCGCAACTAATTCACGCATCAGGACACCAATCTCCTCCTTGTCAGTTGCCTTGGCAATGCGCGCCATAATCACATTTAACTGTTTGACAGATTCAATAACACCATCGTTATCTTTGCCATTACCAGCCATCAATACATTGAGATTGCCCAACAATGCATCCAATTTTTTCTGGGTACCATCGATATTTATTTCATTGAGTGCGCCAATGAGCTTTTGAATACCAGAAATAATTTCATCAGCCTGGTTGGGCATGGAAGGAATTACTGGGTACTCAGGCGTCCATGAAAAAGAGAGTATCTGCGTATCTGCTGTACTGGCGACAAAATCAAACTCAATGTAATTCACCCCAGTGATACCCATCGATTTAACACGAGCCCGTAAATGATTTTTTACAAACTCTTCAATTTGATCTGAATTTACCTTATCGCCAAAAATTTGCATCCTGACAACAACGTATTGACGGCGATCATGAAAAGGTAAATCCCTCTCGTAAATATCCCCCGATAAGCCAATTGATGTTACCTGCCCAATCTTGACCCCGCGGAATCGTACGGCAGCACCAGCATCCAATCCTGTCACGGATTGTTTGATATAGGTCTCAACCATGAAGGATTTTTGGAAGATTTTGCCTCCACCGAAAATGAGAATCACGGCAATCAGTACACCAATTGCTGCAAGCACAAAAACACCTAAGCGAAAATAATTGGGATTTGCGTTATTACTCATGCTGCGTCCTTGCTCATAATACGATTGAAGAATTGATGCACCCGTGGATCTTTACTGGTATCGCGTAACACTTTAGGATCACCCTCAGCAATGATGCCTTTAGCACCCTTGTCTAGCATGATCACCTTGTCAGCGATGGCATAAATACTGGCCAGTTCATGGGATACGATGACAAAGGTGATGCCCAAGTTTTTGGATAAGTCTTGGATCGTGCTATCAAGGTCAGCAGAGGTGATTGGATCCAAACCAGCAGATGGCTCATCTAAGAATAAAATTTTGGGATCCAGCGCCATCGCCCGAGCGATCGCCGCCCGCTTTTGCATGCCGCCACTAATTTCACTAGGCATGTAAGCCTCATAAGGCAATAGACCGACTAAATCAAGCTTACAGCGGGCCAACAAATCCATTTGAACTTGTGTCAGCTGGGTATATTCCTGCATAAACAAAGTTACGTTATCGAGCAAATTCATTGAGCCAAATAAAGCGCCTTGTTGATACATCACACCAAAGCTAGTCATGATGTTCTGGCGTTCTGCCCCAAGTGCGGTAGTGATATTTTGCCCTTCGATTAGAACATCGCCGGACAGAGGCTGGTATAGGCCAAATAAGTTTTTTAACAAACTGGATTTGCCGCAACCTGAACCACCTAGAATCACGAAAATTTCACCGTAATTGACAGTGAAATTGAGGTTCTGCATGAGAACGTTAGAGCCATAACCCACGGTGAGGTTCTGGACATCAATCGCGAATTCAGATTTATTCGAAGATGTTTGTGGCGTATCCATCAGAAACCTGTCTTATAGGAAATGAAGGCAAAAATACCGTCGACCAACACGATCAAAACAATACTACTGACTACGGCTCGGGTTGCTGAAATACCAACCGCAGCTGCACCATTTCCGGTTTGCATACCGCGCAGGCAACCAACTGCTGAAACAACAACACCAAAAAGCGTTGCTTTAATTAAACCAGAGCCAATATCTTCAATATCGACTGCGGAGAGCATGCCGTTGTAGAAGTTAATAAAAGGAATGCCATAAATCAACATCGTCAACATAGAGGAAAAAATACTGACGATATCGGCGAATAAAGTCAAAATAGGCGCAACCAAAATGCCTGCCAATACACGAGGCACAACCAAGAAACGAATTGGGCTTAAGCCACCAGAAACCAGCGCGTCTACCTCGCTATTGACAGTCATTGTGCCGATCTCTGCAGCAAAAGCGGCAGAGGATCGTCCTGCCAACAAAATCGCCGTAATTAAAGGGCCCATCTCTCGCACAATACCTAAGGCTGCCAGCGGACCCACAAAGGATACGGCGCCAAACTGCTGCATGCCAATAGCCGCCTGGAAAGATAGAATGACGCCAATCAAAAATGCTACAAGACCAACTATTGGCAATGCGGCAATACCCGCCTGCACTGCGGCGTTAACAAAATCTCCCCAACGCACTTGATTAGGATAACGAACAGACCAAGCTAAATCTGCTGCAAGATGACCGGTAAAGGTAATTAAGCCAACAGCATCATCAATTAAATTTTGAGCAGCCATTCCTGTGCTCACTACAAAACTTCTTTTAGGTTTTACAGCAGGAACGGGAAATAAATTACTAATGGGGTTGAATTCATTTAATAAAGGCTCATAGCGAGCATCCAAACCAACAACATCAAACTTTGCACCAGCAGTCGTTTGCGCCTCTTCAACCCCAATCAGAAAAGCGATTCCAGCACCATCTAAAAAAGTAACTTGGGAAGCATCAAAAGTTAGTGACTTGCTTTTGCTTTCGCCCTGCTTTAGCCACGCATCTTGAGAGTCGCGAATTTGAGTCCATACACCGCCTAAGGAATAGACATTGACATTGCCGCTCACTTGCACTTTGGCGTTATTGGCATCAGTCTGCAACCAAACCGCCACTGGGGCGTCTGAAACAGGGGAAATGGCTTGAGAATGGCTCATAGACAAACTATAAGGGATCTATGTGAAAGTTATATAAAACGCCATAAAAAAGAAAAGGGCCCAGTTTTTCAACTAGGCCCTTAGGTAAGGTGGTGCGGCTGGCAGGAATTGAACCCACGACCCCTTGGTTCGTAGCCAAGTACTCTATCCAGCTGAGCTACAGCCGCAACAGCCATAATTATGCCATGGAAGAGAAGAACTACATCACCCCAGCAGGTCATGAGCGCATCAAGAATGAGCTCCTACAGCTCCTAAACCTTGATAGACCCGAGGTTGTAAAGGTTGTCCACTGGGCCGCCAGCAATGGTGACCGATCAGAAAATGGGGACTATATCTACGGGAAAAAGCGTCTTAGGGAGATTGATAGACGGATTCGCTTCCTCAATAAACGCCTAGAATTTGCAGTGGTTGTCGATAATGCCGCCCGAAAGTCAGGTGAAAACGACTCCGAGCAAGTCTTTTTTGGGGCTACCGTGACCTACGCAGCCCTCGAGGGATCTGCGGCCAATCAGGAGATTGCGATCACCATAGTCGGCGTTGATGAAGTGGATCTAGATAAAGGGCATGTCAGCTGGGTATCTCCAATTGCGAAAGCCCTCATTAAATCTCGAGTCGGAGATTGTGTTTTTATACAAACTCCAACAGGCCCATCTGAAATTGAAATCCTAGATGTTCAATACCTTTAGATCCCTCAAGGCATTGAAAACTTAAACCGCGCGTGTACGAGTTACTCTCATAACGTCGGGGTTAGAACGCAGGCTACGCATCACCTTAGAAAGGTGCAAGCGATCGTAAACCTGGATCGTAAAACGAATAGTTACTGAATCCTCTTTGAAGCGATCTTCCATAGAAACATTCATGATGTTGGAATCTGCTGAGGTCACGCTACTCGCCACTCTAGCTAAAACACCCTTGCCTTGCCTTGTATCGATTGCTAGATCGACTTCAAACTCACGATTGAGTTCTTTGCCCCACTCTACCTCGACCCATTTATCACTGTCCTTGGAGAGCATGCGTAATGCGATAGAACAGTCATTGGTATGGACTTGCAGGCCCTCACCTTTGCCAAGATAACCAATAATGTTGTCCCCAGGAATAGGATGGCAACAAGTTTGAAAGTGTATGGAATTGCCTTCACGACCATCCACCAAGATAGCTTGACGTTGATGATGTTGACCTATTTCTTGATTAGGCGCAACCCAATCAGCTACGCCCAGACGCATTTGCTCGGCACCACCCAGGTCATCAATCAGAATCTTCAGGCGAATGGCTAGCTCTTGTGGTGAGCGTCTACCTAGGGCGATATTGACACAAGCTTCCTCACGGGTTTTATCACCCGTCCAATGCATTAACCTCTCCCAGATCTCGGGACTAAGTAAAGCAGCATCAACACCCTGTTGACGCAGTGCGTTAGCCAAAAGACGTTCGCCTAACTGTAGTGATTCTGAATAATGCTTAGTCTTAAGTGAATGACGAATTGACGCACGCGCTTTACCGGTACGTACAAATGCCAACCAGCCTGGATTCGGCTGTGAGCTAGCTGAAGTAATGACTTCAACAATGTCGCTGTTCTTTAGCTCGCTACGTAAAGGCAGTTGCAGGCCATTAATCTTCACAGCAACGCACGTATTACCAAGATCACTATGGATAGAGTAAGCAAAGTCTAGTGCAGTTGCCCCTCTTGGCAGAGCCCTAATTTGACCAGTGGGCGTAAATACATAAACGGCGTCTGGGAACAAATCAATTTTGACGTGCTCTAAAAATTCTTGAGAGTCACCACTGCTATCTTGAATGTCAATTAAAGACTGCAACCATTGGTGAGCTCGATTTTGTACCTCACTCATATCAGGGGAGCCATCTTTATAAGCCCAGTGAGCAGCAACACCTGCTTCAGCCACCGCATGCATTTCGGTTGTCCGAATCTGAAACTCTACCGGTACTCCTGATGGACCCAATAAGGTTGTATGTAAGGATTGGTAACCATTCAATTTAGGAATGGCAATGTAATCCTTGAACTTACCAGGCATGGGTTTATATAGAGAATGCAAAATGCCTAGAGCGCGGTAACACTCATCAATGGAGTGGACGGTTACCCGGAAAGCATAAACATCTAACACCTGAGAAAAACTTAAATGCTTGGAACGCATCTTGGTATAGATGCTAAAGAGCGTCTTTTCTCGACCACGCAGATCAACCTCGAGATTGGCCTTAGCAAACGCCATACGAGAGGCTTGCAGAATCTTTTCAACCATCTCCTTACGGTTACCACGAGCCCGCTTTACAGCACCTTCAATGACCCTAAAACGCATGGGCATGGAATAACGAAAGCTCAGATCCTGAAGATCACGATAAATGATGTTTAATCCAAGTCGATGTGCAATGGGTGCGTAGATTTCGATGGTTTCAGCGGCTACCCGACGCCGCTTTTCCATTGGCACCGCATCTAGGGTGCGCATATTGTGGGTGCGATCTGCTAGCTTTACCAAGATGACACGAACGTCACGCGCCATGGCCATTAACATCTTGCGAAAGCTCTCTGCTTGAGCCTCGGCGTGACTTTGAAACTCTATCTTATCGAGCTTGGTTAAGCCCTCCACCAACTCCGCCACTTTATTACCGAATTTTTCTACTAGGTCTGCTTTTGTGCAGCCAGTATCTTCAATCACATCATGCATTAGGGCAGCCATGATGGAGGGTGCATCTAAGCGCCAGGTTGCACAAAGCTCAGCCACAGCTACCGGATGGGTAATGTAAGGTTCGCCGCTGTGTCGGTATTGCCCTAAATGGGCTGCATCTGAAAACTGAAACGCTTTTTTGATGAGAGTAATTTCTTCAGGCTTGAGATAGGAAAGCTTAGAAAGCAAACCTTCAATGGAAACTACTTGATGCTTTAGGGGAAGACTGGGTGCTGATGTAGGGCCGAATAAATGACGGCTCGATTGCGCCAATAGACTGGCAATGATCGATTTTTTACCGCTTTGATCTGGGGCGTCAGAGTCTGCGTCTAACAGCTGTGCTTGATCTAAGCCAAGCGAAGCATCCTTAGGCGAGATGCTTCCAACTTTTTCCGATGTTTTAACTATTCCTAGAGGGAGCTCCACACCGGAACTCCTTAATTACAGAGGTACTTTGGTCAACATGTCACGGTCAGTCACACCAGCAGCTACTTCACGCAAAGCAACTACAGTAGCTTTATCTCTGGACTCAACACGTGGGGAGTGACCTTGTACTAATTGGCGAGCGCGATAGGTCGCAGCCAAAACCAATTCAAAACGATTTGGGATAGTTTTAAGGCAATCTTCTACAGTAATACGGGCCATCCTGAACTCACTTAATTTAGCTTCAATACCTATAGGATAACTGATTAGACCCCGAGGCGCTTTAAAAGTACTGGATTTCTAGCCATACTGGGGCCGGAACGCAGGCGGCTTGAGGACAAAATATGCTTCAAATCGACTAATGCCTGTTCAAAAGAATCGTTCACTACGATGTAATCTGCTTCGTGGGCGTGCATGAGCTCTACATGAGCGGCTGCTAGGCGACGCTGGATAGTTGCCTCATCGTCCTGACCACGCTTGCGCAAACGCTCTTCTAAAGCCTCAATTGAGGGCGGGAAGATAAAGATCCACTGTACCGAGGGAATTAATTTACGAATTTGCTGGGCGCCTTGCCAATCAATCTCCAACATGACATCGCTTCCTGCCTGCATTTGAGATTCAATCCAAGGCTTTGAGGTGCCATAGAAATGGCCATGAACTTCTGCCCACTCCAAAAAGTGACCTTGATCGCGCTCTTGCAAAAAAGCCTCTTTGGATAGAAAGCGGTAATCCTTGCCGTCCACTTCACCAGGCCTTGGTGCGCGAGTCGTAGTTGATAGGGATAGTTTTAGACCTGCATCATCTTTTAATAAGGCATTTACTAATGAGGATTTTCCGGCACCTGAAGGTGCAACAATCATCAACATACTGCCTTGATAAGATGGTGTCAGGTTAGCGTTAGTCATAAATCAATCGTTAAATTACTCGAGGTTTTGAACTTGTTCACGCATTTGCTCAATGAACAACTTGAGCTCTAGGGCTGCTTGTGTACATTCTTCCGATACAGACTTCGAACTCAAGGTGTTCGCTTCGCGATTGAGCTCTTGCATCAAAAAATCTAAACGTTTGCCTACTGGACCTTTGCCAGCAAGTGCTGTATCTACCGCTTGTAAGTGTGTCTTAAGACGCGCGAACTCTTCTGCCACATCAATCCGCACCGCGTACAAGACAACCTCTTGACGAATACGCTCCATCAGTTCTGCTCCCGCCTTGGCTTGTTCTTGGGCAACCAATGCTTCTGATAAACGCTCAGTGAGCTTATCTTGATACTGAGATACATACTCAGGAACCTTGGGCTCGATCACCTTAACAATGTCACGCATCTTGCCTGTAATGCTGGTGAGTACGCCAACCAAAGCTTTGCCTTCAGCATGACGACTTTCCATCAGAGCTGTTAGGGCTGCGCGTCCCGCTTCGGCTGTGGCATTAATCCAGCTATCTTCCTCTCCACGGGGCTCAGAAACAACGCCAGGCCAGCGCAACACTTCAGCAATACTCAATTCTTGTGCTTTTGGAAATACTTCTTGAGCTTTTTCTTGAAGGGTATAAAGAGCGTCAAGGCGATCGCGATTGATAGCCCCCAAAGCGTGAGGATTGCTTTTAGCAGCTCCTGCAGCAGCGCTATTAACCCTCCATGCCGCCCTAAACTCCACTTTGCCTCGAGAAAGGCTTTGGGTGGCCATTTCTCGTAGGGCAGGCTCAGCCCCACGGCATTCGTCCGGTAGACGAAATCCCAGATCCAGAAAGCGGCTATTAACAGCCCGACATTCCACTTGCAGATCAGCAACCACACCCACTCCTAAGGAGACTTGGCGAGAAGCGCTGCCATAACCAGTCATGCTCGATATCATATGGATATTGTAGATTCATTATTGATGCAGCAACCCAAACCCACAGGATCCCTTTCATGAGTACAGCCGCCCCCGCCAATATTGCCCGCCCAAGTGGCCGCCAGCCAAAAGATTTACGCCCGGTGACCATCTCTAGAGCTTTTACCAAGCATGCTGAGGGTTCTGTACTGATTGCCTTTGGCGATACCAAAGTACTGTGCACCGCCAGCATCCTCGAAAAGGTGCCTCCTCACAAAAAGGGTTCAGGCGAAGGTTGGGTTACCGCCGAATACGGCATGCTCCCCCGCTCTACCCATACCCGAAGCGATCGCGAAGCAGCTCGCGGTAAACAATCTGGCCGTACTCAAGAGATTCAGCGCCTCATTGGACGCGCTATGCGTAGCGTCTTTGATTTAAAAGTACTAGGGGAAAGAACCATTCACCTCGATTGCGATGTATTGCAAGCAGATGGTGGTACACGTACTGCATCGATCACTGGCGCCTATGTGGCCGCTCGTGATGCAGTGAATCAACTTCTGAAAAGTGGCGCTCTGAGCAAAGATCCGATCATGGATAGTGTGGCTGCAATTTCAGTTGGTATTTACCAAGGTACCCCTGTTCTCGACTTGGATTACCCAGAAGACTCTTCATGCGATACCGATATGAATGTCGTCATGACTGGTAAAGGCGGGATGATTGAAGTGCAAGGCACCGCTGAAGGTACGCCCTTTTCGAGAGCTGAACTAAGCGCGCTCTTGGACTTGGCCGAGCAAGGGATTCAAGAATTGACGCAGCTGCAAATTGACTCGTTAAAGTAATTATTGAATTCACCAGCCAACCCAATGCAAAAGCTCGTTCTCGCATCTAATAATGCCGGCAAGGTAAAAGAATTTCAGGCGCTTTTAGCCCCCCTGAATTTTCAGGTAATCCCCCAAGGTGAATTAGGTATTCCTTCAGCAGAAGAGCCTCATCACACCTTTGTAGAAAATGCCCTGGCTAAGGCGCGTCATGCTAGCGCTGCATCCGGCTTGCCTGCCTTAGCTGATGACTCTGGAGTTTGCGCTCATGCATTAAATGGAATGCCCGGGGTCTTGTCCGCGCGTTATGCAGGTGATCAAGGTGATGATGCAGCTAATAATCAAAAGTTGATTGATGCATTACGCAATCATCCAGATCGAGGCGCGCATTATGTTTGCGCCTTAGTTTTTGTCAACAGTGCCAATGATCCGGAACCGATTATTGTGCAAACCCGTTGGTATGGTCAGATTATTGATAAGCCAGTAGGTTCGAATGGCTTTGGCTATGACCCTTATTTCTTTTTGCCTGAACAAAACTGCACAGCCGCAGAGTTAGATGCTGCTACAAAAAATCAGATAAGTCATCGCGGTCAAGCCTTAAGAGAGCTCATCGCTCAGTTGAAAAGCCGTGCTGAGTTCTAATCCCAACAAAGTCAGCCTTACCGCATTGCCACCACTGGCTTTGTATATTCATTTTCCTTGGTGTGAAAAGAAATGCCCCTATTGCGATTTCAACTCTCACCAAATTAAAGAGGGCATGAATAAAGCAGGCTTTGATGAGGCGCGTTATATCAAAGCACTGATTGCCGACTTAGAAACAGAATTACCGAATATTTGGGGTCGCCAAGTCCATAGTATTTTTATTGGGGGCGGCACCCCTAGCCTGCTGTCTGCTTCAGGGATGGATCAATTACTTTGCGCCATTCGAGCCAGAGCAAACCTAGAGCCTGATGCGGAGATCACTATAGAAGCGAACCCTGGCTCGGTTGAAACAGAGAAGTTTGCTGGTTTTGCACATGCAGGTATCAATCGGGTGTCATTGGGTATTCAGAGCTTTCAGGATGAGCAATTAAAAGCCTTGGGACGGATTCACAATGGTGTAGAAGCAAAGCGAGCGGTTGAGATTGCCATGCAATATTTCAAGTCCGTGAATTTGGATTTAATGTATGGCCTACCCAACCAATCGCTAGAAAAAGCCAGAGAAGATGTTGAGATAGCGCTCTCTTTTAAAACACCGCACCTCTCTTTTTACAATCTCACACTAGAGCCGAATACGTATTTCGCTAGCTTTCCACCCAAGTTACCCAATGATGATGAAATCGATGCTATCTTTGAACAGAATTTAGCCTTACTAACTCAGGCAGGTTATCAACGATACGAAGTTTCTGCTTATGCCCAAAAGAATCAAGAGTGCAAACACAACTTAAACTACTGGCGCTTTGGCGATTACATTGGTATTGGTGCTGGAGCACATGGCAAGATTTCTTATCCCGATCGAATTACTCGCCAAGTGAGAGAACGCCATCCTGAGACTTATATGCAGGCTATCGAATCAAAAGGGAATGCATTGATGGAGAGTAAAGAGATCTCTCCTCAAGACTTACCATTTGAATTCATGCTCAATGCCTTGAGATTAACCAATGGCGTTGCTACCAACACCTTTAGCGAGCGTACTGGCCTGCCCTTAAGCGTGATCAGCAAGGGCTTGACTGAGGCTAGCAATAAACAATTACTCGATGAAAACCCCGGTCAACTCAAAGCCACTTCATTAGGAATGCGTTACCTCAATAACCTGCAAGAGCTGTTTCTCAATTAAGCGCTAGTACACAACAAAAAACCAATGAATTGCCAGACTAAAATATGGCAATCCATTGGCAAAATCAGCTACATTCTAAATAAAAATTACTTATTACACATGCACTAAGACACCATGATTGAGCGCAACGTGTGAACTATCTACACCAACAAGTTTGACTAAATTATCACCAGGATCTACAGCATTTGCGGCATGGCCATTCGTAATCAGCACAAAAGTATCGCTACCGTTAACCCATTTAGCAAAATGGCCTGACATATGATCATTGCTTGCTGCAAGAGCCGCTTCAGCAGCAATAATTTGCTTTTGCAGAGTATTGTCTTGACTACTGAAGGTCAATGAACCGGTAGTTAAGTCAATGTGAGCAATACCACTCACTGCTGCCCCAGAATTTCCGGTAATCGTCAAATGATTTGCATATTCAATTTGATCATTACCAGCCCAATTAAAGATACGGTCAAAATGAGAATCAGAAATATTGCCAGACTGGTTATCCTCTAAGAAATAATGCTCACGACCAGAGCCACCATCCCAATCATGGGTGGAATAAGGATCCACCGGCTCATACACCACCAAGTCCGCTTGCGCAGTATTGCCCAGCGCGATCGTGTAGGTATGGCCATTAGCGGTGATATCAACTTCAGTACCCAGTCCATTATTAATCTGATGCTTAGTAATCACCGCACTGCTAGTTAGGCCCG
>CANCQD010000022.1 GCA_947380285.1 Burkholderiaceae bacterium
GAGCGCATGATTCGTGACGCAGCTGCTGAATACGCTCAAGGGCGCCTGATGCCCCGCATTCACGATGCTTATCGCAACGAAACAACCGACCCAGCCATCTTCCGAGAAATGGGCGAGCTTGGCCTCTTAGGCATCACGATTCCTGAGCATTATGGTGGAGCTAACTTGAACTATGTCTCTTACGGCTTAATTGCGCGCGAGATTGAACGCGTGGATTCTGGCTATCGCTCCATGATGAGCGTGCAGTCTTCTTTAGTCATGGTTCCCATAAATGAATTTGGTAGCGAAGCGCAAAAACAAAAGTACCTCCCTAAATTAGCGAGCGGCGAATGGATTGGTTGCTTTGGATTGACAGAGCCTAACTATGGTTCTGATGCAGGTGGAATGATCACGAGAGCGAAAAAGGTTCCCGGTGGATTCTCACTTACCGGCTCTAAGATGTGGATCTCCAACTCTCCAATTGCAGATGTATTTGTTGTGTGGGCAAAAAATGATGAGGGCTTGATTAGAGGCTTCATCCTGGAAAAAGGTATGAAGGGTCTATCTGCACCCAAGATCAGCGGCAAGATGGGTCTACGCGCCTCTATTACCGGCGAAATCGTGATGGATGAAGTGTTTGTTCCGGCAGAAAATGAATTCCCAGAAATTACCGGCCTCAAAGGCCCATTCACTTGCCTGAACTCAGCACGTTATGGCATCGCCTGGGGTACGCTTGGTGCTGCTGAGTGGTGTTGGTATGCCGCACGTCAATACACGATGGATCGCAAGCAATTTGATCGCCCTCTCGCCGCTAATCAGCTAATCCAGAAAAAACTTGCTGATATGCAAACTGAAATCACGCTTGCACTTCAAGGCTGCCTACGTTTAGGCCGTATGAAAGATGAAGGAATCGCAGCACCAGAAATCACCTCCATCATGAAACGCAACTCTTGTGGCAAATCTTTAGATGTCGCCCGTATGGCGCGCGATATGCACGGCGGTAACGGAATTTCTGATGAGTACGGCGTAGTACGTCACATGCTGAACTTAGAAGTTGTGAACACCTACGAAGGAACTCACGATATTCACGCCTTAATTCTAGGTCGTGCGCAAACGGGGATCCAAGCTTTTAGCTAAATATAAAATATCCCCGTAATACAAAAGCCCTTGAATGAATACTCAAGGGCTTTTTTTGGGGAATTACTGATCACCGCCCTCAGCGCTCTTCTTAATAAATAAACGGGCAAAGAAAATTACCATGCCGATCATAAATAGAATAACGGCCAAACTCAATTGACCGGCAAACGATCCAAATAGCTCAACTAACATTTTCATTTTTCTTCCCTCCAGTAAGTTCACTATAGGGTCTTTAAAAAATGATTGTTTGATTAACATCAAAGAAATACTGCTTAAATTGCTGGATAAAGTTGTTTTTTCAAGCTATCCATTACAAACACATTTACCGGAATGCCTGCACTAACACTTGATGAAACAGTGCAAAATTCCTGAAATTGCTCCAAGACCCGATCAAGATTTTGCAGGGTCTCACCAGGCACGCCAACATGTATCTCCACACGAATCGACAGAATGCGCAGACGATTCTGCTCGTTTCGACCAATCTCACACGTTGCTAAAGTCTCAATAGGCTCAGGGTTTTGTTTAAATTTTCTTAAGGCAAATAATAGGGAGTCGGATAAGCAGTTGGCCACCGCAGCAATTAAGAATTGTGATGGGGTTGCACCGTCTGATTTACCCAAAGGCGGCGGCTCGTCTCCCATGATGGGGGCCTTTTCCTCGTTGTAATAGATGGCGAACTGGTAGTCGGCCTGTTGCTTGAGTCTTACGGATGGGTTACCGCTCATATGGAGCTCCTAAGTGGGGTGATAATTTGCTGCAAAATTGATTACTCAAATACGATTGACTCAGGCTTAGCAATCGGATTGCCCGCTTCTGCCCATGCATCAAATCCACCTGCAATAGATTGGATATGCATATAGCCCATGTCATGTAGTGATTTTGAGGCCAATGCTGCTCTACCGCTATTTTTGCAATATAGAACTATTTTGAGATCCCGGGCACTTAAATTGGGGTCATTACTTAATTTAAACTCCAACATTCCCCGAGAAATATGTACTGCGCCAGGAATGTGACCAATTGCGTATTCATCGGCCTCTCGAACATCCAATAACACGTCAGCTTCTTGAATGGCTTGTAGTGCATTTGCCAGGGCAACTTCATTGATAGAGGATTTAGCTAACGCAACTAAGTCATGAGCTGTTTTCATTCTTTTCCTTTTGAAATTTAATTTATCATTATATTTTATTATATATTGTTTTAAAGGATTTGATGCACATCAAAAACAATCAACTGGATAAACGTTTAGTCTTGCATTTAATGGAAGAAATATTCAAAATACAGTTGAATCTTAAAAGAAATCCGTACGCATGAATATCAAATCAGAGGCTAAATACATTTGCTTTCAAGGGAGTTAAACCGATATGCTGATTAAATGTCCAAGTTGCCATAAATTCAACCGCATACCTTTAGATAGGGTTAATCAAAAGCCTATTTGTGGTGTATGCAAAGCCAGCCTGTTGCTAGGTCCTGTCGAGGCAGACCAGGCAAGTTTTAAAGAGATCCTCAATCAAAGCAAGCTCCCTGTCATAGTAGATTTCTGGGCCCCCTGGTGTGGCCCCTGCAAAATGTTTGCACCAACTTTTGCGGCTAGCGCTGCTAAACACGGCGAACAAGTTCTACACATAAAATTGGATACTGAGGCCAATCCCAGCATTGGACAAGAGTTTGCTATACGCTCAATACCAACATTAGCGGGCTTCAAGAATGGGGCTGAGGTAAAGCGCATTAGCGGGGCTTTGCCGCCCGCACAGCTGGAGCAATTCCTGGGCAGTCTTCTCTAGCGAGAAAGTTAGGCCTCTACAGTTTTCATTGAATTTAAAAAGAGTGCTTTAGCTGCATTCTTAAAGGCTTCATCAGTATCACTCTCTAATTGCACAAAATTCTCCTCTTGATACTGAGGAAAATTTCTCACGATTGATGATTGATAGGATGGGTCGTAGTGTTTGACTAATAGCTCTTCAACTAGCTCCGGAAAATTTCCCGCATCAATGGCTTCATTCCATTTAGAGATTTGTACTTTTCCATAATGGGCGGTGAGTAATGCTAGCTTTTGCTTGAAGTTATCGGTGTTGGTTAAGAAATGATGGTATTCACGAATTAACCATGAGACTCGTGTCTGGGCACTTGATCGCAATTCAATACAGCTACCATTGCGAATAGTTTCCATTAGAGCATCAGGTACATGCAGGCCACCAACCTTCTTACTCTCCGATTCCACAAACACGGGTTTAGCAGGGTCGAGCAAACGCAATGTATTCCATAAGGCGGTCTCAAAACCTTTTTGGGAAGGCTGATCCTCATTCGGTTCATTACCAAGCACTGAACCACGATGCACCGCCAAGCCCTCTAAATCTAGAATCTGAGCACCTAAGGCACCAATCTCTTGCAGCACCCTAGTCTTACCACTACCCGTCATACCGCAGATGACCTGAAACGAGTACTGTTTTGCAGCAGAGTCAAGACCATCTATTACAGTTCTTCTGAAGCCCTGGTAACCACCTTCAAGCTGCTTGGCCTTCCAGCCAATGCGATTGAGGATATGTGTAAATGCTCCACTACGCTCGCCACCACGCCAGCAATAAATTAATGGCCGCCACTCACGAGGGTAATCAAGAAAATGGCTTTCCAAATGTGCGGCAATGTTTTTAGAAACTAAAGCTGCGCCCAGTTTTTTAGCGGCAAAGGGAGATTCTTGTTTATAGAGCGTACCAATTGTGGCGCGCTCCTCATTATTAAGCACCGGGTAATTAACTGCACCGGGAATATGATCAAGAGCAAACTCAGCTGGAGACCTAACGTCAATGATCAGGTCAAACTCATCCAGTTCAGATAAAAATTGCTCAGATCTTAGGATATGGGAATTAATAGGCTGCACGGCGAACTAGCGCAACTGTTGTAAAACATGCTCAGGCCAAGGCGCTGATTTATTGGTAGTGAGATCGACCCAAACCATGGTTGCACCACCAATAGCGGCTTCTATATCAGGAGACGTAGTTAAAGCCATGCTGGTGTAAAGATCCAGGCTTGTTCTACCAATAGCACCAATCGAGGTTTTCAGCCTCAACTCACCCGGAAAGGTCAGCTGCTGATAAAAATTACAAAAGCCATTAATCATCAACATAGACTCACGACCAGGAGCGACATCATAGCCCAAAGAAGTAATCCACTCACAGCGCGCTTGCTCCATATACCGGAAGTACACGGTATTGTTTACATGCCCATACGCATCCATATCGCCCCAACGAATGGGCATGATCATTTCATGAACCAGCTTTCTTTCTTCGGGGATGGCGATGCGCATGTTTTAGAGAGTGCTCTTTTACTTAACGGAGCTGCAAAGCAAGTTGGTACAAGTTTGTTGAGCGTGCGCCTGAGCGGCAAAAAGCCAAAATAGGACCTGGCAAAGTTTTTAAGAGACGAGCCATTTCTTGCACTTGGTCTGGAGTAAATGCGCCAGAAATGACTGGCAAGTAAACATAATTCAATCCAAGCTTTTCTGCTTCAGCTTGAATGGATGCATTAGTTGGTTGCTCTGGGCCGCCCTCACCGTCAGGACGATTATTAATCACGCTCTTATAGCCTTGTGCCGCAATTTCAGCCAAATGACTTGGATCGATTTGACCAAGAGTACCAAACTGAGCGTTATGACAAGAAATAGGAAGACTCACAAAAAACTCCTTTTTTAAGACTGTAGAAAATTAACCATCGAGACGACTCAAGAAAACCGCCTTAATGCTTATGGCCAGTACAAAATCGATTGCAAAAAGACATGCCTATCAACATGAAGATCACAAATACAAACGCCTTTAGATGACCGGCACCTAGGGAGACTAAGGCAGGGCCTGGACAGAAACCAGCAATACCCCAACCTACACCAAAAATTAAGCTCCCTAAAACTAAGGGTCTTGTAATGTCTTTACGATGCGGCAGATGAAAGGCCCCGCTAAAAAAGGCCTCGCTGCGTTTAGTGACTAAATAGAATCCAGCTAAACCAACAATTACAGCACCCCCCATTACAAACAATAAGGATGGGTCCCATGAGCCTGTGATGTCCAGAAAATTCAATACTTTTTGTGGATTACTCATTCCCGAAAGAATTAAACCAAAACCAAATAACAAGCCAATTAAATACTGACTAAATAGGTTGAAATGTCTTCTCACGATTAAGCCCCTATTATGTGACGAATGATGAACGTCGCCATAAATCCTGAAGACATAAAAAGCATTGTTGCCGCCATCGAACGAGGTGATAGACGCGACAAACCACAAATTCCGTGGCCGCTCGTACACCCAGACCCGTATTGGGCGCCAAAACCAACGAGGAGGCCTGCAGCCATAATACTGAACCAGTCTGTATCAATAACTTGAATTGCATGCAGATCAAGCATTACAGCCGCCAAGACTGGTGCGGATAGTATTCCCAGCACAATCGAAACACGCCAATCTACATCGCCCTTCTGCGGATTCAATAAGCCAGAAACAATGCCACTAATTCCCAAAATTCGGCCATGCAACAACATATAAAGAGCCGCCGCTACGCCTAATATCATTCCACCAATTAAGGAGGGTATTGGGGTGAATGAAATCCAATCAATCTGCATGCTATTCCAATCAGTCACTAAAAATTAATTACAAGGTTTGGGCGCAAGTCTAAATTGCAAATACAGTAAGGCCAAGTAGGCACCTAGAATAAATCCCGGTAAAGCCAAGAATGATGCCAGAGATAATGTGGAGACCCCACTGAGGCCCTGTCCAACGGTACAACCTAGCGCTGTAACGCCGCCAAATCCCATGAGTGTCGCACCCACCAAATGATTGGCTGTATCCTCAGTATTTCGAAAAGATTCCCAACGAAACGATCTAGTGATGAGCGCGATCAGGGCTGAGCCAGAAATCATACCTATCACAGCCACAATTCCCAGCGTGAGAACTTTAGAAGTGTCGCTATACATCATTAGCCAATCCAAAGAATATGCGTATGGCGCAACAAACGATAGACTTTCCATGCGACCAGAATTCGTCATCAAAAAAACCTCTTCCAATGTAGTAGGATCTTCGGCGACATGACCTAGATTACCGCTAACCCACCATATTGCGCAAATTGCCAAACCCACCACCGTGCCAGCAAATAGATTCTCAAAGGTCCAGAATGACCTCTTACTTAAAGCATAGGCAATAAAGATAAAGCTGATTAATAGACCCAAACCCAGATGAAGATGGGATCGTGCAATGCCAAGTGGGCCACTTAAAAGACTAGGTAAATCTTGAGGGGTAGAAAAAGACAAAAATACAGTATCCAATGTATTGATGCGAATCACCCCCAGGAATCCGCGCATTGTCATATAAGCCGTCAAACCAAGCACCAAGAAAACAATCACAGACTTTAAATTACCGCCGCCAATACGCACCAGAGTCTTGCTCCCACAACCTGATGCAAGCACCATACCAAAACCAAAAAGCAAGCTACCTACTAGCGTAGATAGCCACAAAAACTTATTTCCTGTGTAGAAACTTTTTGATGGATCAATCAGTCCAACATAGGACATTAGCGTAAACCCAATAATTGCCACACCAATTGCCAAGAACCATTGCCTCATGCGATCCCAGCTCGACATAATAAATGCATCAGAAACTGCGCCCATGCTGCAAAAGCCTGTCTTTTGCAGCACAGCACCGAACATGAATGTGATCGCAAAGGTACACCATAAAACAGACTTGCCTAACACATCAATATTTACTGCTTCCATAATTAGAATGCTTTGACTATTTATTAAATTTGTAAAACTGCCCGTTTAAGTAGGTCACCACATCAACCTCATCCTCTGGAAAAAGATCCAGCCGTAACTCCGCATTACACATTCCGACCATGGTCTTTAACCTGCTAAAACTTTGCACCTTCGAATCCTTACGCGTGTAAATCATATCGCCATTGCCAAAACCTGTTTTTTTCGCATGACAGGTGTAACACTTCTCCTCATCAATTCTCTTGCCATGAGCAAAATCACTAGATGCGGAAACAGAGAAGCTAAGGGCAAAACTGGAAATCGCCAAAAAAGTAAAGGTAAGATGCAATCGATTTAATTTCATGACAAATCCATCATTCAGCCCAAGAATTGCCTATTTTAAGGCTTAGGAACTAAATTTGCCCTATTCGCCTTGAATCGAGAGGTAGACGTTATAGGCATTCATACGGTTGGCAGCCTTAAATAGAGGAATTCCATCATATTCAGACCAGTCTACTGCGCTATAGGCCCCATCGAACGCATCCATATTAAGAGCTGCCGGAGCCATGCTTTCTCGTAAAAAACGTAAGTAATCACGAGTAAAACGAATGTCTTCAATCGGATTAATTGACTGGGGCCCATGACCAGGGATGATGACCTTAGAGTTGAATTTTTCAAACTCATCAAGGGCTAACAGCCAACCCTTGCTATCAGCATTGCCTACATAAGGAATTCTGCCTTGAAAAACTAAGTCCCCTACAAATAGCACGCCCTCTGAAGGAACGTATACCAAAACATCTTCGGGCGAATGCGCTGGACCCACTCTACTAATAATGAAATCAAGGCCACCAATATTGAGTTGATAATGCTTATCGAACCAAATGTCCGCTGGCACTAAGTGGGTATCTTTATTAACCCAAGGAGCAAAATCAACACGAGAGGTGATCAGTCTTTGCTTGGCAGTTTCAGAAGAAATATAACCTCTTCCTTCGCTTTGTCCGTATATTTTTGCACCAATCTTTTTAAACTCCTGTAGACCATAAACATGATCAGCGTGATAGTGAGTAACAATAACCGCAACAATCTTTTGTGCGCTTATCTTCTTTATTTCTTGAATTAGCTTTTGAGCCAGCACTGGAGATCCAAGGGCATCAACGACTACCACCCCTTTAGGTGTAATCACAAAGCCAGCATTAGAGATAAAGTTTTGATTTTGACTAGCACCCATTTCTGCCAATCCTTGCACAAAATAGGTATTTGGAGCCACCTTGATGGGCTTTAATAGGATTCCAGCAGGATCATTTTTTGGCTCAGCTGCATGAGAAATGCTCGCAGCAAGAAAAATAGCGCCGCCAATGAGCGCTATCTTAATGAACCTGATCAACATCTGGCGAATAGACTAGGAAATATTAAGGCTTAATGTAGGCGAAATGATCTTTGTATTGCAAATCGCCAATGCGAACTACGCCAGATGGAGTGAAGTCGGCATCAAGAATAAATTGGTCTTTCTTAAGGTTGCGATTCTTCAAAGTAATTTCACAAACCTCAAAACGTACGCCACGAGATTTCAATGCAGAAATTAATGGAGCGTATTCAATATTATTTTTAATATCTTTTGCATTTTCTAACAAAAGATCAACGCCTTCAGCATAAGTCACCACAATAATCTTAGTGTCAGGCGCAACATCTAAATGATTACGGATACTCCTAAGACCCTTGATCCCCTGGACTTGAGCATCATCTATTTGGTATGTGACCTCTGAGCCCACAGCATATGACCGCTGAGCAGTCAAAGCAGCAAAAGCAAATAAGGTCGCCGCCAGTAATCGCAATATTTTATTCATGAAGATTTACAGGATATTAGGCAATAGAAACCATACCAGGATTATTACTCACACCCTTAATGATTGGCTCATTTAATTTAACGGCTTTAACCAACTTGACATCACGCAGGTGACGCTCAATCACATCCCAAATTGGTTCTGTGCCAGCATCCCTTGCCGCCTCACTAACCGGAGCCCAACCAGCCACTTTGTAAACTTTATTAGCCTCTATAGACTTGCCATTCAAACGCATATCGGTGATCCGCTTGCCAGCAGCTTCCGCTGGGTCGATGGTGTATTGCAATCCACCAACGCGAACCATATCGCCACCTTGCTGATAATACGGGTCTGGATTGAAGAGGTTATCGGCTACGTCCTCAAGAATAGTCTTAATTGTTTCACCAGTCATATTGGTCACAGTGGTGTAGGGATAAGTAATCGCCGTTTGATCAAGCAAATTCTCGCGAGTAATAGCTTGACCCGGCAATAGGCTGGTACCCCAACGGAAGCCAGGTGAGAAAGCAATTTCCGTATTTTTCTGAGACATCAAGCCATCTAGAATAAGTTGATCAAAGCTGCCATTGAAGTTACCACGTCGATACAAGAGACCCTCAGTAGTAGCCAATTTCTCATTCAGCTTGGCTTCATATGGAGCCCTGATCTTTGCAATCAACCTGCTCATCGCCGGATCAGCTGGGATCATATTTGAAAAGATTGGGAATAATTTATAGCGGAAATCAATTGCTTTACCCCCTTTGACATCAAAATCTAATGCGGCCAAAAACTTTGTATTAGAGCCAGCATTAGTAACTAAAGTGACACCTCCAGAATTTTTAACCTTTACGGGAATAGGCACACCATCATGCGTATGCCCACCCATAATGGCATCTAAACCACTTACTCGTGAAGCCATCTTTAAGTCAACGTCCATGCCATTGTGAGATAGCAATACAACGACTTTTGCCCCCTTTGCCCTCACTTCATCAATGGTCTTTTGGAGATTCTCTTCCTGAATGCCAAAAGTCCAGTCGGGAGTGAAATATCGCGGATTCGCAATCGGTGTGTATGGGAACGCTTGACCAATAATGGCAATCTGTATTCCGTTTTGCACTCTCATAACATAGGGATTAAATACGTTATCACCAAAATCTGCGGTCTTAATATTTTGGGCTACGAAAGAAACCTTGCCCTTAAAATCGCCATTGACAATTTCCATAACGCGCTTCTCGCCAAGAGTCATTTCCCAGTGAGGAGTCATCACATCAACCCCCAAAGCAAGTGCTGCATCTACCATATCTTGACCATTGGTCCAAAGAGCTGTACCGGATCCCTGCCAAGTATCGCCACCATCTAGAAGTAATGCGCCAGGACGATTTGCTTTTAATTGCTTAATTAAAGTCGCCATATGAGCAAATCCGCCCATCTTGCCGTAGTTCTGAGCGGCAGCCACGTAATCTAAATAAGTGAACGCATGCGCATCATGAGTACCAGGCTTAATGCCATTGGCCCTCAAGAAATATTCGCCAACTAAGTGAGGCGTTTTACCTTCTTGCGCACCAATGCCTAGATTGACATTTGGCTCCCGGAAGTAAATTGGTAGCAACTGCGCATGGCAGTCTGTAAAATGCAAGAAATGGACATTACCAAACTTTGGTAAGTCATAAAATTTTTGTGCAGAGCCTTGAGCATTTACAAAACCAGAATGCAAACTCATACCGCCAGCGGAGGCAACAGCTAGCGCTTGCAAGAACTCACGACGACTTAGTGACATAGTAAATCCCTATTAGTAAAAACAGGCCTTACGGCCCGTTTTATTTTGTTATTTATTTACGGGTGACTCAGGATCGAGGAGCAAAGCCATAACATCTTGCATTTGCTTTTCAGTTAACAATTTAAAGTGGCCAAAACGTGGCATGTTGCTACATACGTTATAAGCTTTTGCGTTGTTAATACGATTCCAGGTGTAATCAATCACCTCTTTTGAGTAGCCTCTCATCTTGCCGTAATTCCAAAGCGACGGACCAATGTTTCCGTAGGATAGCTCTTTGATATCAATCTGGTGACAGTTATAGCAAGACCCGCCATTAATTGAATCAGCGCTATCTGACCATGTTGCCCCCCTACCACTTTGAGCAATTTTTTCGCCATCCACCCAGTTACCGATATACTTTCCATCTGATGGCTGTTTGATACTAGCCATATTTGCATTTTGAATTTTTTCGCGCATCTTGGGATCTCCACCGCCAGACAAATTTACTGGGTTAGAGCAAAACTTCTGCGCAGCATCTTGATTCAATCGATCAAGCCCCGCAATACCATTCGCCTTAAAACTAGAGGACAGCATTTGGTCAAAGGCCGAGGCACCATGTGCAACCCCAATAGAAATCTCAAGGGCGAGCATTAAAAAGAGTAATTTAGTTTTCATATCATGATCTCAAGCGTTTAACGCTTTAGCCCCGGTGCGTTCATGGTTCCACCTTTAGCATTTATAGCCATATAAAGCGAAACAGCAATTGTGTCTTCAGAGATGAAAATTGGCTCAGGGAAGCGCTGTTGACGGTAGCAATCATTTAAACGACGTTGCATTGTCCAAAAATCACCAGTGGAAACGCGATATGCAGGCCAGTAACCCCAACCAGCTTCAGCGCCTTTTTGGGTTGTGATATTTGGCAATTCCTGCAAACGTATGCGCTTGCCATCAGACCCATGACAAGAAGCGCAAGAAAAGTCCATTGGACCACCCTGGTAGTAGAAAGACTTCTTACCCATCTCATAAAGTTCTTTTTCCTTGGGATGCTTTGCAGCAGTCTCTATCTTCATCCCCTTAGACTCAGAAACCACGTAAGCTACAACAGCCTCAAGATCTTTACGTACGCCATTTCCAAAGCGTTCTTTAATAATTTCTTGACGACTATATCCCTGGAGTGTTTCCATGCAAGTGACCAAACGAGACTCAAGATCTTGCACTTTGTTTGTATCCTTGAAGTACTTTGGTAACTGCGTATAGGCACCTTTTACAACGCCAGGGCCCATACCCAAATCACACTTCTCCAATGAAGTATTTTTCGGACCCATGGATTTTTTCCAAAGATCTTCACCTGCAGCCTCATATAAATCAGCAGGGTTGCCATCAGCAATCATTGCTCGATATTTTTCTATCCCATCAGTTGGAGCCGCTGATGAACCGGAGGTCTGTGATGAAGCAAGATTAGAAAATCCTTGCAACATGACAAAAACTCCAATAATTGTGCCGTATAAAATACGCGTCTTCATGGCAACCTTTTTAATTATATTTAGCCAACTCAGAATTAAGAAGCAGTTGCTTCGTCAGTTCTTGTTTCGCCTTTGCTATCAGTCCAGCTAACGACAATCTTGTCGCCTTTGGCGCCTTTGTACTTGAAATTCAAGAAAGGGTCTTTAGAAACCGCTGTCCCGAATTCCGCATTCAATACATCTTTGCCTTGAGCCTTTACATTGAGGTTCTTAATAAACCAGGCGGGAACAGTCTTGCCGGCAGCATCTTTTCGTAAACCAGACTCCATATCATGTTTCATCAAAATTTTGACATCAACTACACCACCGCTCTCAGCAGCTCTTACGCGCATTGGATCAGGCATTTTTTATTCCTTTATCTAAATATATATCAATGTAATTCTCAAATTTAATCAATTAACCGCCGCAACCACCTAAGGTCACTTTAATTTCCTTAACTGCCATCACCCATTTATTACCAATTTTTGCTAGAGCATAAACATTGGAGGTCTGACCCATTTTGATGCGTGTTGTTACATTAGGCACTGTGCCAGCAGGAATGAAAAATTGAGCCGCGAGTGTTCCGGGATTCTTTTCAACCAGAATTGCGAGTTGGTCAGCATTGCCGGTAGATGAGACGTTAACGGGCACAACTGCACCATTTTCTGCAATATCAGGCGCAGTCATTACTACCTCTGCAGATTTCTCTGGAGTACCAGCATTAAGGGCCTTGAATACTTCGTCAAGATTTTTGCCGTCAAAAGCGGCTTTGTTCCACTCGGCAGCTTGAGCTTCAGTAATCAAGCCCACTGAGGCCATCAAGCCAAAAACTGCTGAGTATTTCAGCAAAACACGGCGTTGCTCATTCATAAAAACTCCTTTTCAATCTTTTAACGGTAATTCAAATCTTCAACAAACAACATCAATTCAGCCAATGCTGTATGTCCAATTAATAAGTAATATTACTTCCAAAGCTTTTACTAAATTATCTTACTGCCCTGTTAAAACGTAATGCACTAACTTATGAAGGGTTTCATCCGAAATGTCAGACTGCGGTGGCATTGGGATAGCACCCCAAACACCAGATCCTCCATTTTTTACCTTCTTGACCAACATATCCTCTGCACCAGACTGATCCTTATACTTGGCTGCCACATCATTCGTAGAGGGCCCAACAAGCTTAGTTGCTTGAGCATGGCAAGCTGAGCAATTATTGTCTTTAAACAGGTCAGCAGGCGTTTTTGCCACTTTAGTAATAGATGAGTGCGCCACACCATCTGCACCAGGCAAAGCTTTCAATGGAGGTTTGGCGGTATCAACACCGACAAATGGACCAAATGTCCGGTTTTGCTCAGCCAGGTTACCTTGAGCATTACGGACTTCAGGAGGCAAACTGGAGCCAATTTGCACAAATTTAACGCAATTGGTCATACAAGAACTACCAGTAACGTCAGACTTGCCCTTAACGTGCCATAAACCAGGCGCCATGACCATGCCATTACGGTTGGGCATACGCTTTTGCACTTCGGCAATATTTTTATCCGAGAGAACAAAATCGTCTGGAACAACTTCTGACAGGTTCAAAATATAGGCAACCACTGCGAATGTTTCATCAACCGATAAAGAACGCGGTGCGTTCCATGGCATTGCCCTATAAATGAAGTCCCATAAAGTCGACACAGTGGAAAGGCGCATCATTGTCGTTCTGTGAGGCTGCTTGTTATCAGCCAGGGCAGCCACTCTGCCGGTCTTGATATCTTCTTTAGTAGTGCCGCCAACTAGTGGCGTAAAGATATCATTTGATTCCCCAAAAGAACCATGACATGCGGCGCACTTACCGTCCCACACTACTTGACCATCAGCAACTGAACCGGATCCTTGCGGCAATCCTTTGAAATCAGGACGAACGTCAATATCCCAAGCCTTGACTTCAGCCGGAGTGGCCTCTCTACCAATACCGGGATATTTACTGGTTTGGGCGAACGCACTCTGCCAGATGAATAAGCAAAGTAGCGCTACCGCAATGCTAGGTTTAACCAACTTGGACATTGCCAACCTCCCCGTTGCTCTCGATTTTCCACGATTGAATCGAATTATTGTGATAGATACCTCTCGAACCACGCACATCTCGCAGTGCTTTAATTGCTGGCTGAACATAACCAGTTTCGTCGGTAGCGCGCGACTGAATGATGGCAGGTGCACCATCCCAGTTCCAACCAATATTGAAGCGGGTAATTGCTTTAGAAAGTACGGGGGTTTCCAATCTAGCAGTACGCCAGTTATTGCCACCATCGAATGAAACATCCACTTTGCGAATCTTTCCGCGTCCGGACCAGGCCATTCCGGAAACGTTATAGAAGCCTTTATCAAGCAATTGCTGACCGCCTGATGGAGTGGTGATAACAGATTTACATTCCTGAATAGAGGTGTATTGACGTTGAGTGCCATTCGGCATTAGATCAGCATATTGAGCAGATTCGTCTTTGGTGCCATACGGCATATCACCCAACTCTAGACGACGTAACCACTTCACCCAGCTAACACCTTGGACGCCTGGAACAACTAAGCGCAATGGGAAGCCATTTTCGGGGCGCAGCATCTCACCATTCATTGCCCATGCAACCATAATCTCATCGATTTGCTCCATGTTAATAGTGCGATTCTCACCTGAGCCATCGCTACCCTCAGCCATGAGGTATCTACCTTTTTTCAGATCGGCACCGCACTCTTCCAAAAGAACAGAAAGTGGCACACCAGTAAACTCACAGCAAGAAAGCATTCCGTGGGTATATTGAACGGTTGGCACTGCAGAATTACCCCACTCAACCGCAGTATTTGCACCGCACTCAATAAAATGAATGCGTGATACTGAAGGCAGACGCATCAAGTCAGACATCGTAAACACACGATTATGTTTAACCAAACCATTAATCATTAAGCGGTGCATATTGGGATCAATGTTGTACCAACCTTGGTGGTGACGCTCGTAATGCAAACCATTCGGAGTAATAATGCCGAATAAGCTTTGCAAAGGAGTAAATGCAACGGAGGCGGCAGACACTCGCGTCAATCCTGGCAATTCACGACGAACAATATTGGCTTCAAAAATAGAAGGCAAGCCATAAGGCATAGTGGCCACATTCTTGCCAAGAGTGGTTTGCCAAGGCTGCTTTTCTAAAATTGCTGGATCGCCCTCAACCGGCATAGAACCTGCAAATGCTTGTCCAGTAGAAACACCAGCAGCCGCAGCCGCCATAAAGCTCTTGCGCAAAAAGCCACGTCGATTCTCATCTAAGCCATTTTTATTAATGTCAGAAATTAATTCTTTTGATAGAAAATTTTCTGGCGCCTTAATTATGCGTGCACGATCGAGAGGTTTCTCGACTGCAGAAATATCTTTTGCACCCAATTCAATTTGATCTTTAGACATTTAACCTCTAATTAAATTTGATAAATACCGAAAAAAATTAATGTAACTCTTGAGCTATTTTTGCGCAGATCAACTGGCACATTTCTACCGTTGCTTCATCAGCAATAGCGTAATAAACGGTCACTCCCTCTTTACGTCTAGATACAATTCCAGCCTTATGCAGCGCAGTAAGTTGACGAGAAATATTTGCCTGACTCGAGCCGCACAATGCAAGCACTTCTGAGACAGACTTTTCTCCACCACAAATGGCATACATAATTCTCAAACGTGAGGATTCAGAGAGGACGCTAAAGTAACCGGCCATGACGGAAAATACTTGTTCCATTAACGCGGGGCTCAAACTCTTTGTCACATCAACCGCTCTTTTTCTCAACGCTTTTCTCATTTCGTAAATATATGCATGTGAACGCATATTTGAATCATTTTTACCGATCTATTGAATAGCGATAAACCCTAAAGAACATATACAAAAAAGGTGGGTGCACTATTCAACATTCAATTAAGAGGTTTTCAGAAAGCCTTGCCATCAAATCAATATTGCACTGCGTTAAAACCGCGTCCCTCCTTGATTCCAATGCAGTCTCCATGCCCCCAAGTTCCGCTGATAAACTTTCAACAACCAAATCACGCTCCAGAATCAAAGCTTCCATATCTTTATAGAACAAGCTGGTAAAAGCAGTAATCCAAGCGGCCACTCGACTCATGCGGCCCTTGATTGCCACATCAAACAGCCTGAGTCTTTGTAAAACCTCCTCGGCAGATGCATATAGCTCACCAGTAACCCATTGATTCGTTGTAAATATCCTGATGGGTAAGCCCTTTTGGTTCAAGGCAATGGCAATTAGATGACAAAACTCCTCTGGATTTCGGGCATCTCGACTAAATAAGTGGAAATGGCCATGTTCATCTAAAGGCGTTTCATCAGCCGAATGGGCGTGATAGTAAAACTCATAACCACTTTCCTCATCCACCAAATCATTACGCGGATAGTGCTGCCACTCTATAAATTCTTTAGCGCCACATAATGCAATCTGACTTAAAGTCAACCCTTTTTGGGCATAGTCCATTTGAATAGCGGCAAGCTGTTGCGCCGCCAAACAAAGGGTCGACTCAATCGACATGGAGAACAAAAACTTATTCTGCCGATTTACGTTTCTTTGGGCCGCACGGATTAGATGGACCACAAGGGTTTGCGGCCTTTTTCTTTGCTGGGCCACAAGGGTTTGAGGCTTCTTTCTTAGGGGCACAAGGCTTTTTTTGCTCTGCGCTAGCAGGAGCTGTAGACGTATCAGCGGAGTGAGCGATTGGCGCCGAAGCCAATCCTGCTAATGCAATCGCCAATGCTGCTACAGTTGATTTTTTGGACATAGCTTTTCTTTCTTCATCAATGATTACTGCAGTTATTAACTACCCTCACTACAAATGATCTAGAGGCTAACGCAGATATGAACCCAAATATACGCCTTTAAATAGCCTTACTTTTCCTAGAGCAATAATATATAAATTTATATATTAAAAAAATTGCTTTCTAGAGTCAAGCTATATTCATGATCTAGATCATAAATACATGTAACCTACTATGAATAAAAGCCCCTCACCTAGGCGAGGGGCTGAAATTAGTCGAAGCTAAAATCAAACAAATAGAAAGGCATTAATACTTCCAACCAAATGCCAAGCCTAGGGAGTCTTGGTGCATATTCAGACTCGAGGTGCCTGTCAAACCAGCGGCAGAATAGTTTCCGGTAACAGTCTGGCTAAAACCTCTGGCATAAAAACCTGAGATCTCATACTCTTTACCAATATAGTATGTAGCGCCAATAGAAGCTTGTTGGGTGATTACGCCCGGAGCAAGCACGTTAAATAGGGTTTGCGAACTAGGAATTGGCTGATCATTAAAGTTATATCCGACCCGTACCGCCCAACTAGGATTAATGCGCCAGTTTGCTCCGAGCTTGTAAACATTAATATTTTGCCATCCAAAGCCAGGTCCATTGGTAGAGCCTAATTGAGCGGTATTAAAGTTAGATATCGGGTTCGCAATAGAAGGTATGTTCCCGTACTTAATATTTTGATAGTCCGCGGCAAGAGTGATATCTTTAGTTGGGTTAAATGCCAAGCCAGCACCATACGTCTCAGGTATATCGAATGATCCACCACCAGCAAATAAGCCACTGTAGCTACCAAAGCTCGACATAGTAATCTTCGGCTGATAACGTACGCCAACACTCAAATAATCCGTGAACTTTCCAAGCCAACCCAATTGATAACCAAAACCAGATGAATTTGAGTTACCGTTATCAGTAACATTTTTGTATGAGCTAGATGCTTGAGGGCTAGCAAAATTACCCAAGCCAGTTGCAGAGAATGTTTGATTCACATATATCAAAGAAACGCCAAGGGATTGATTCTCAATGGGCTTCCATGACACAGTCGGCGAGATGAACATCTGCTCGAGATTTACGCCGGGAGTATTGTTATTGGCTGTTCCTTGAGCCGTTCCGCCGTTAAACTGCGGAATACGAGCTGTATAGTTTGTATTCATACCGCCATTACCAAATACGTTCAAACCAACAGAAAATTCCTTGTTAATCGCTTTGGTAATACCAAATTCAGGAATCCAGAAGCTCTTGGTACCATTTCCATCATAAGAACCATTCATGCTTGGCATTGATTGCCCCCCATATCCTGAGTTGGACAAAGTGGCAGAACGATTTGGCTGGAAGTAAGTTACACCGACATCCAGGCGATCCCCTAAGAAGCCAATACTGGCTGGGTTACTTGCTGCTGCCAAAGAATCTTGTGGGAATGCAATGCTCACGCCACCCATACCTTGAGACTGAATACCGTAGCCAGAAGCAAAATATCCATTTGTTGCGTATGCACCAGTAGAAATAAGTCCACCTAACATCATCGCACTAACAATTTTTCCAGCTTTCATTCAATCCCCTTTTCTTTTTTAGATCTATTTTTTAACTCATGCATAGTTGATAAAAAAACCCGTTGCCAACTGGTAACGGGTTTTTATTCCTTACTAATTCAGAGGTACGCCCTCAAGTTTATTGCCCTGCTTAGTCCACAAGTACGCCGAACCATCATAAAGTTGCGCAGACTTATTACCCAAGATTTCAGTCATGATGAACCAAGAGCCAGCGGCTAAGTGACCAGTATTGCAGTAGCTAATTGAAGGTTCCTTTGGCTTGATACCATTTGCCTCCATAACAGCAGCATAAGTTACTGGCTTTAAGAAATATAAAGCGCCATCTACAGATCGAGACATCAGCTCTGGTGCGAAATTTTTTGCGCCTGGAATATGACCAAAACCAGCTACATCAGGTTTCTTGTTAATGCCCAAGTACTGCATAGGCTGACGTGAATCGATCAATTGAATATTGCCAGATTTGGATGCCTGAACAACTTCAGCAGTAGTGGCAATTAAATCCTTGTTGGCTGCTTGAGCCACCCAATTACCGACAGCTGTAGGTGCGGGTGCCGTAGAGAATGCTCGGCCTTCAGCTAGCCATCCCGCTAAACCACCATCCAATACAGCAATATTACTTTCGCCATACACCTTGAATTGCCAAAAAGCACGTAGGCCCTCGTCAACGTCAGACATATCCATGCCAATGGGAACAATCACAATCGGCTTATTAGAATTAATACCAACGGACTGAATCAACTTTTGGAAGTCTGCTTGCTCCGGAATGAGAAATTTAGTTTTATCGCCATCTAAAAGACGCTCAACACGGACATCTTTTGAGTTCAGCAAATGAGATCCCTCAATATGGCCGCCAGCATCCACTAGCATTTTTTTACCAGTCTTCTTGTCTATCTCAAACTCCGGCGCCTTAATGAAACTCTTAACCTGTCCGGTAACCTCAAGAACTTGAACATTAGCTAAATTACTTGCCAACCAGTCAGTACTGACAATCGGACCCGGCAGACCGGCGGCCTGTATTAAGCCTGACAGGGCATATAAAGCGGATGCCACTATGATTTGAATCTTATTCATTTTCTGCCTTTGCATAATAAATATTTAAAAATATTTATAAAATTACTTGCGAATCTCGCAGCCATTCATTGCATCAACCGCTTGAATTGGGCCGCCCGCCTTCTTTTCCATCCAGGAGCCCAATACAAATACGCCAATCGCTGCGCCAATCATGCAAGCATTAATCAAAACATCAGAAGAATTAAGGGCCTCAGGTAAAGTGCTCGCCTGCACATACTCACCAGCCGAGGTCAGAAACTCAATACTTCCAAATAGCATGGAAAAAGCCACGGTACCAATTACTAAACCAATTAGAAAGATTGCCGCATCTAAACGACCCGATACAAATCCGACCAAAGAAGTGCCTGGACAGTAGCCGCCGATAGCAAACCCAGCACCAACCAACGCGCCGCCAAGAGCCGCCGCACCTAAAAATGCCGGCGGCACAAAAAGCTCTTGTGACGCAACGATACCCATTTTTTCCAAAATCATGAGGCCAACTGCGGTAAATACGATTGCAGTAAACATCACCTTAAATACCGACCAATCTGTCAATCGAAATTGAGCAGTCAATTTGCATGGACTGCCAAAACCGGCGCGCTCCAAGACAAAACCAAAAGCACCGCCTAATAATAGGCCTGAAATAATTTCACTCATTAGTGCGACTCCTTCATAAAGCGATTTGCAATTAGACCAACGGCAAAGAAGGTCACTAAAAATACAAAGCCAGCTAAACTCAGAGTAGCGGCTCCCGATAAACCCAATCCACTAGTGCAGCCGGCTGAAACTCGTGCGCCAAAGCCAGCTAAGATGCCGCCACCTAAAGCGGTAAATGGGCGACTAGCGCCACCTAAAAAGCGCTTACCATCCAATTGAATTTTAAGGCGATGGGCCAAAAATGCTGAAAGCAAAGCACCTAGAGCAACCCCCAAGAATTGCCAGCTAATCCAGGAGCTGAGTGGACTAGATTCCTCGGCCAAGGGGCCTAGATAGTCATTAGCTAGAGTGGCTTGCGGGGCGACATGTACCCCCAACCAAGCGGTTAATCGAGTAGTGAAGCCGGTCGCACCCAATCCATGACCGGTAATGACAAAAGTCAATAAAAGAACAACGCCTAACAATAAACCCGCTACCAGAGGATTCCAGTAAGGCTTTACTTGATTCTCTTGAGAATTTTTACTCACGTTTTTGCTCTTCATTTTGATTAAATTACGAATACCTTATTCCAACATAACATTCTATAAAAAACAATAATGTTTTCTACTGAGTTTCCCTAGTCGCCCAGGAGTTTAGATTAACTTCTCAGCAAAAATTTTAAGCACAATGATGCATTGCAACAGCCGCCATTACTCTGGTGCGCCAGTTACAGTGGCCTTTAAAGCTTTTCGAATCGCTTCGGGGGTACTCATGATATTGACAAAGCTATGCGATCCCATCATTGCTAAATCTGGAAAATTAATTGCAATACGAAAACGAGCATAAAGGGCTAAAACAGTACTTTTTGAGACCAATATTTCATACGGAAGATGAGCGGTAGATTTCAAATCTCTAAAATCAATCTCACTCATAATGAACTTATCGTCTTGCGCTTTTGAGTCGCTGCCACCCTTTAATGCAACACCAAACAATGTTTCATTTGATCCAGGAACGTCAACACGAAAAACCTGCTTTACTCCAAACTTACCTTGCGATAAACCTGACTCTACTGCTGCTACCGCCTCTTCATGTGTTTTATAGGTTGCTAATATGCTGGGGTCTGTGAAGTACTCCATGCCAATCATGTAGTGGTAAGAGCGAGCATCCTCAGCTGTCATACCCTTTGCTCCAAAACTTTCCACATTGCCAAGCGCCGCAACTAATTTAGCCTTAACCCCCTCTTGCTGATCTTTCATGCGATAGGCGTTTGCCATGTATACGGGATTGGTAAAGCTGACCTGAACTTCATTACCAACCTTTGTTAAAGCAACTCTCTGCGCAGCTCCAAAGCCACCATACTCTGAACTAGCTGCATTTTTCTTCAATTCTTCATTAGTAACAATCAAGATCACGGCATTGCTATAGGGTCTGTAAGTCCCAACAACCTCAAATCCATTGCTCACTAAAGCTGTCCTAGTGGTTTCCGTTACGCCGTCTAAAGCGCCAACTACTTTTGAGGCCAGAATAAAAGGTCGCAAAATCTCTGCATCTGCACGCGCAAATGTAGATAGCGCTATAAAAATGAATGCTAAAACCATCTTGAGTGCTAAGTTCATGCCCGCTCCAATCGTATCTGATTTTATCAATATAAATATTATGTATAAAGTGATAATGAACGCACAATAGGTACAATGCTAGTTAGGAGAAACGCTAGGTTCTATTGAATTAGCGCCAATCAAGAGCCAAAAAACGAATGTCGCGAGTCAGATTTACTTTTTAGTAACTAGTTGACTATAGTACGGTGCAGTATTTAGGAGCGCGGTTGCGCCAAACGCATCGCAAGTTGAGATACACCGCCACCGTTGATTACGATCTCATAACCCATCGAGATTAATTGACGCCTTGCAACACCCGAGCGCATTCCGGAAGCGCAAAATACAACAATAGGTTTTTGCTTATGAATAGCAGGTTTGTGAGCCGCAATGAGTTGAATTTGATTCACCGGAATATTGATAGCACCAGGAATGCTTCCCCCGGAAAACTCCATCGGTGATCTCACGTCAATGAATACCGCCCCCTCAGGAATCGACTCAGGTGGGCTCGGGGTTAATACCCTCTTGAGGGCGGAGAAAATATTCATCATCTAAGTTCTAAGTCGCTTTTTTACAAAACTGTGCATATAACACCTCCATTATTGCTAATGCTGCTTGGCTTTTAACGGTATAGTGAATTTGCTTTCCTTCGCGGCGTGTTTGAACGATCTTATTTTCACGCAAGACGGTTAGCTGCTGCGAAAGAGTTGGCTGCTTTATTCCGGTGCTCAACTCTAAGTCACTCACACATTTTTCACCCTGAGCAATTTCGCATAACAATAAAAGACGCTTCTGGTTTGCTAGAACTTTCATTAATTTAGTAGCCTGTAGAGCGGACTTCTGCACCGCCTTAAGGGCACTTAAATTTGTTTTTTTGGCCATAGGAAGCTTAATAGTAGTAATGGTTTCAAATATATGTCCTTAGCTTAGCCATACATTCCCGTTAAATTGAATTCAATCTTACAGGAATCCATGCTTAAATAAGCAATACAATTAAACGATGGATGCAGATGCAATTTTTCTCTCAATTAAGCTCGCCCTTTGGACCGTGGTTCTCATCATTCCTTTTGGGATTTGGGTGTCCTACTCACTTTTCAAGCTCCACAAATGCAAACCGTGGATCGAAGCTGTACTGGCACTACCCTTAGTTCTACCCCCTACAGTTTTGGGTTTTTACCTCTTAACTGGATTAAGCGGCAAGACCTTATTTGGGATTCCTTTGGTCTTTTCCTTTGCGGGCATTCTGATTGCATCACTCATCGCAAACCTACCATTTGCCATTCAACCAATCCAGAGGGCATTTGAATCCATTAACCCCGATATACGAGAAGCAGCACAGGTTAGCGGACTTTCAAATTGGCAAATCTTTCGCTTAATCGAGCTACCACTTGCCTGGCGGGGCATCATAAGCGCCACTGTGCTGACCTTTGCACATACCCTAGGTGAATTTGGAGTGGTGCTGATGGTTGGTGGAGCCATTCCCGGAGAAACCAAGACGGTTTCAATCGCCATTTATGACAAGGTGCAAAATTTTGATTCTTCTGGGGCAGGCGTTTTGGCCCTACTTCTTTTGGGAGTATCACTGATTTCAATTACCCTCTCCTATGGGGTCTTTGGTAAAAGCTCGCGTTACCCGCGCAGATTGAGAACTTAATGCTTAAGCTAAAGATTGCTCAAACCCTCCCCAACCCTCTGCAAATTAGTCTTGAATGTGCGGCAGGAGAACTACACGCGCTGGTTGGCCCATCTGGGAGCGGCAAAACAAGCACACTTCGAGCTATTGCAGGCCTAAGCCAAGCCAAGACTGGCCGAATTATATGTGGCAATGAGGTTTGGTTTGAAGCCAATGAACTAAATGGCATAAGCAAGAATCTAACCCCTGCACGGCGCTCTTGTGGTTTTTTATTTCAACAATACGCCCTATTTCCGCATCTTACGGCAGCCGAGAATGTCAGCATTCCATTACAAAATTCTGAGCCCAATTCAAGAAAAAGAATATGGATAGCTAAGGAATGGTTGGTTAAGATGGGTATTGCCGATCTTGCAGATCGAATGCCAGATCAACTTTCCGGCGGTCAACAGCAACGCGTTGCATTGGCTCGTGCCTTAGCGAGACAGCCCAAAATTTTATTACTCGATGAACCCTTTTCCGCAATCGATGCTCCAACACGTAAAAGTCTGTACAAAACCCTTGCCGACTTACGCAAAGATTTGAATATCCCCATCGTATTGGTCACGCACGATTTACGTGAAGCAGATTTACTGGCTGACAGGATCACAGTGATCGATGAAGGGGTTAGCCTCCAAACAGCCGTCCCCCAGACACTTTTCCAAAGACCAAGAAACTCTCGTGTAGCAGAGCTAGTTGGAATTAGTAATATGTTTCAAGGAAGATTTAATGCAGGCAAGCTTACTTGGGATGGATGTGAACGAAGCTTTGATGTTGCTGATAAAGGAAAAATTCCGCCGGATGCCCAAGTGGCATGGGTTATTCCTCAGAGTGGCTTGAGCGTACATGACATATCCTCATCAATAAGTGTGCCTGCATCCATTGAAAAAATGAGCAGCCTTGGACAGATCGCAGTTATACAGTTGCGAGTAGAAAACAGTGAGCACCGGATTGAATGGGAAGCCTCTACAGCTGAAATTAAGAGATTAAATATGGCGGTTGGCAGTAGGATGCATGTTGAATTAGATGGAAAACAAATTCACATCATGCCTTTACGTCCCATTAATGATCCACGAAGATTTATAGAGCATTAAATTCCAGATACTGCAATTCTTCTAGGGCAATCTACTTTTACATAACCTTCTCATTGTTGGGGCTGATCCTGAATACACGATGAGAATAAATTATGCGTGCCAATACCCTGCATAGCAGGCGAGAAAAAAACTTCACAAAAAATTAAAAAGCGGCCCTTTTATGGGCCGCTAATTACCATCTTTTAAACTACTTACAGCCACCGCCGCCATCACAAGAACCGGTGCCACGAGTATTAATTCCCAGCAATGGATACGCTGGACAAAATCTAAACAATCCGGTAGCCAAAGGAACAATTCCAATCCATCCCCATATGCCCACCGTTCCAGTAAGGGCAAGTCCGATTAGAACCAAACCTACAACCATGCGTAGCATACGATCAATACCGCCAACATTACATTTCATATAAAACCCCCTTTGGTTATTCACTACAGTAATTCTGATTTAACATCCTCATAACAGGGAGGACAGCATAACTGGATAGCGAGTAATAAAATTACCTCTCTCTCCTAGTCTTTACTAAATCCTCATTGCGTAACACGGCTAATTGCTGCGATCAGGTAGGCTAATGAATAGCTAAGAGTATCCTTCCAATTCACCCACACATTTCTCTCCCCGTCCAATTTGACACGACAACATCATTCGACCTCGGCTAGAGAGAGCCTTCATTATTTGGCAGACATCATCTGTAGACGCCTGCACTCTTTTTAAGTTTATGTTGAGATTAGCAGTACCGTTAACCACATTTCAAAATTAGTGCAACACGAACCAATAGAGGACCTTAATAACGATGCAATTTACAGCCTATTTGATCTATAGTCCACCAAATAAGCCATCCTAATGACAATTATTATTTTGTCATTTTTTAATAATATATTTAATTGTATTTTATTGACCGCGCTTATGGTAAGTCAAGATTTCGGAGTGAATACACATCAATTGATTGATCCATATCAAATCCCAATGATTTGATATGGATCATGCTTACAAAATAAAGACTTACACCGGGGTGAATTCAACAATGCAATAAAAATAATTGCAACTTTATTAAGTGCAATATGGAAAAGGGAGCCTAGGCTCCCTTTTATTAAATAATAAGGTGAGCAAAAGTTTTAAAGCTCACCCTTTATAGTAGTCAATCCAAGCGCATCCCAGTCAAGCATGCCACCACGATAGTAATAGATTTTCGTAGCAGGGAAACCATCACGAGTCATGGCAGCCATCGCCATTGGACTTTGCGGACAAACAGGACCATTGCAAAAAGCATAGACTTTCTTCGCCTTTGAGCAATCCCATTTAGTTGATCCGGCAGCAGGCTTTTTGCAACCCAACTCATCCATGCGCATTGCCACTTCAGTATATGGAATGCCAATAGAGCCGGGGATTGTTCCTTTAACGCGATCATCAACTACGCGCATATCGACTACCACTGAATCTTTATCGTTTAATGCATTTAATACATCGATTTCATCAACGGGAACCACGCCTTTAATAGGAATTAATGGTTGCAACCACCCTTTATTTTTGGCGCAAGGCGTCATCACACGGGTAATTTCAATTGACCCTTTGGATGTTTTGACCACAAAATTAGTGGATTTATCAATAATTTGCAGCAATTCAGGGCTGGCTGATACGCCAGATTGCGCTGCTGAAATGCCTGAAAACAATATCAGACCAAGAGAAAGAAACTTTTTCATAAAACCCTCTTTGTATTATTTTTTAATTGGAATGCCGTTTTAAATGCTTTTATGCATATTGTGTGCCCAATCATGACTAAACTTAATACTGAGAAACCCCTATTGATAGTAGTGTCATCCTCTTTAACATGCCATATAGTTAGTTTTTTTACCCTCTTATTTATCTAAAACTGGAGTTCATATGAAAAATAGTCGTCGTCAATTTATGATTTTGTCAGCTGCTGGTGCTTGTACATTAGTTTTGAACAATAAAGTTCAAGCTCAAGCTATGGTTGCTGAAACCGATCCACAGGCTGCTGCATTAGGTTACAAAGCAAACGCAGCTACAGTTGATAAAGCCAAGTATGCAAAATACGCTGCTGGCCAAGAGTGCGATAACTGTGCATTGTTTCAAGGTAAGGTTGGCGCTGCTGCTGGTGGTTGTTCATTGTTTGCAGGAAAGCAAGTTGCCGGTAAGGGCTGGTGCTCTGCTTACGCTAAGAAAGCTTAATTCCGATTCTGAAATAATTCTTAGCTGAGCAAATAAAAATGCCGCTTATTTTATGAATAGGCGGCATTTTTTTGCAATTAGTCTTTATGAACCTACCTGCGAAAACTTTCGTAGATTCTCCATGCTAGGTATCTGAATACTCAATCTGCTAATATTTGAGATTAAGCCCTGCTCTGCCATTGAAGCAAGTGCCCTGCTGATAGTCTCAAATTTCACATCCATCATTAAGCCCATGTCCTCTCGTTTGAAAAGTGGCGAGACCGCCATATCACCAGAGATCTTAGCAACACGCAAGAAAAATCTCGCTAAGCGCACCTCAATTCTCCCGGTATTAATTTCAGAAAACCAAGACTCTGATTGAGCCAAGGCCTCACCCCATTTCTTCACAATCTGCCTATGCAAGCGTGGTGACTCTTCTCCCAAACTGGAAATAATGGCTTTTGGTATGCGGCATAAATGGATATTTGATAAAGCAGTGGCTGAATGAGCATAAATCTTGCCCAACAAAGCCTCCATCCCGAATAAATCACCCGGCATTACTAATCGGACTATTCTAGTTGAGCCATCGGAATTGATATGCAATAACTTGATATAACCTTCGCGCAAGGTAAACAAATGCTCGGCAGGGTCACCTTGTGTGTAAATGCCTGAATTTGCTTCGAAACGTAAATCATCAATTGGTGAATGAATTTTAGAAAAATCTTCTTCATTCAACTCAGCAAATAAAGCCGAACTTCTAATAGAACATGCATTGCAATCACTATTACCCTGCCAGGCGCTTTTAATTTCTATGGTCT
>CANCQD010000023.1 GCA_947380285.1 Burkholderiaceae bacterium
CACACGATCCTGAAAACAGGAAGGCGTAAGTCGGACTATGGGATTCATAAATCCAGCCAAAGATAAAAGAGGCTGGAAACAGCATTACTCCAGAAATTAAGTTAAACCACCCAAAGGCAGTACCTGCCATCCCCGGTGGCGCCAAGTCAGCCACTAGCGCTTTTTCAACACCCTCTGTTGCCGCTTTAAATAAACCGTAGAGTCCAAACAAACCGCAAATCATCCAAATAGCAATATTGGGCAAGCTCATGGCCATATAAAAGAAGGCGAAAGCTAGCCAGGCAATCAAAATAAAGTACTTCCGGCTAAAGCGATCTGACAAGGCAGAAAGTGGTGTTCCAAAGATGGTGGTGATCAAAGAAATAGCTGCCCATAGCAAAGGAATTTGTTCCTGCGGCACGCCTGCGTCTCTCGCTCTCAATAACAAAAACATGTCAGAAGAATTGCCAAGAGCAAATAAGCCGACAACAAAAATGTAACGTCTCAATTGCGGGGGCAACCCTTCCATGCTCCATGTGAATTTCTTTGGGATCACAGAAGCTTCTCTTGCCGGCTCTTTGAGGCAAAGGGCTAGCACTACCGTAATGACTCCCGGAATGACTGCCCAAAGAAAAATATCCCGCAAAGGAACATTTAAGGATAAAAGCAAAGCAGCCAGCAATGGGCCGACAACGGCGCCGGCGTTATCCATGGATCTATGAAGACCAAAGGTAATGCCTCTTTGGTCGGCGGGAACACTTTCAGCCAGCAACACATCGCGGGGTGAACTTCTCAAACCTTTTCCTAGACGATCTGTAAAACGAATCAAGAGCACCCAAGTCCAGGAGCTGGCTAGAGCAATCAAGGGTCGACCAATGCCTGCTAACAAGTAGCCAATCACAATCCAAGGCTTGGATCTTTTGGTTCGATCCACGATCACACCAGAAACCAGTTTGAAGATGCTTGAGGTCGCCTCTGCTACACCCTCAATCAGGCCAAGCGCCTTAGGGCCGGCCATCAAAACCGATGCCAAATACAAAGGCATTAAGGGGTATAGCATTTCGCTCGCAGAATCATTCACAAAGCTAATTAGGCCAATGAGCCAAACTGTTCTAGGAAGTGAGCGTAAGGTTTTCCACATGTTTTTCAATGTATCACTAAAAGTCAGGATGAAAAAAACCGGTGATTACTGTCATAAACACTTGAAACTAAAGAGAATAAAACGTAGGATCAGAGAGTCGGGTATTTACACGCAAAGATATAACAATTCAATATAGGAATAATCATGAGCCAAAAGAAATTAGTGAAGCAGTTATTAAAAAAGCTCGATAAGTTGGAAGCCGATAGAGAGAAGTTGATCGACAAGTTGGCAAAAACTTTGGATAAGATGGATAAGAAAGCGGTTCCTAAAAAAGCGCCAGCTAAAAAAGTGGCTGCTAAGAAAGTTCCAGCGAAAAAGGCTCCTGCAAAGAAAGCGCCAGCTAAAAAAGTAGCTGCGCCAACTCCAGCAAGCTCAGCTTAAGTCAATCCTCCTCATGACTAAATTTACCAAAGCCCTTGAGCCAGTAAAAAGTCATGAGGATCATTTGCAACTTCTGCAGATTGAATTAGTCAAGCTGCAAAAAGAAGTTATTGCAAAAGGATTGCGCCTCCTAGTCATCTTGGAGGGTCGCGATACTGCCGGTAAAGATGGCACTATCAAACGTATTACCGAACACTTAAGTCCCAGAGATACGCGCGTAGTAGCGCTAAACAAGCCCTCCCCCAGGGAGGAAGGTGAATGGTATTTTCAGCGTTATGTAGTTGAGCTACCAAGTGCTGGCGAGTTCGTGATCTTTAATCGCAGCTGGTACAACCGGGCTGGTGTTGAAAAAGTAATGGGCTTTTGCACAGATGCTCAGTACAAACAATTCATGGATACCGTGAATGACTTTGAAGCCTTACTAGTAGGTTCTGGCATCCAAATCCTGAAGTATTACCTAGACATTACTAAAGATGAACAAGCTGCGCGCTTAAAGAGTCGAGAGACTGATCCACTCAAACAGTGGAAGACTAGCCCAATAGACCAACAGGCTCAGAAATATTGGAAGGCTTACAGTACGGCGCGTGATCTGATGCTCAAAAAGACCAATAGCGCAGATGCCCCTTGGACAGTAATTCATGCGAACGATAAAAAACTTGCTCACCTGAATTTGATTCGAGACCTTCTATCGAGAGTGAATTATCCCCAAAAAGACAAAAAAATCTTGAAAGTAGATTCTAAGATTGTTGTCTCTTGGTCAGCTAACTCCAGCAAGCTTCCTAAGTTAGCGCCTTAAGAAAAGAAAGTCTTCGCCTCCTCAATAAGTTCTGCGGGACACTCTTCCGGAATATAGTGGCCAGAAGGCACGTGACGACCAGTCACCTCACTGCTAGCTACCCTCTTCCAATCTTCAATTGGCGCAAAGCATTTATTGACTAAGCCGTGCTCACCCCACAGCACTTTGACAGGCATGGATAATTTTTTACCTACTGCACGATCTGCACGGTCATGAACTAAATCAATGGTGGCAGCTGCGCGATAGTCTTCACACATAGCATGCATGCCCTCTGGATTACTTGCACTAGCCAAATAATCAGCCCAACAGCGAGGATCGAAAATACCGGTGCCCGCATGACGGCCCATATGATTTTTGAGCCAATATTCTGGATTTGCACCAATCAACGTTTCTGGAACAGGCTCTGGCTGAATCAAGAAGAACCAATGCCAATAGCCCCTAGCAAACTCCATGGTGGTGTTTTCATACATCGTCAAAGTTGGAGAAATATCCAGGACCATCAGCTTACGCACACTCTCTGGAAAATCCATTGCTAAGCGATGTGACACTCGGCCACCACGATCATGACCCAGCAAGAAGAACTGCTCATGACCCAGTGATTGCATGACAGCATGCTGATCAGCCGCCATAGATCTCTTTGAATAGGTGGAATGATCAAACTTGCCATGCGGCTTGGATGAAGCGCCATAGCCTCTTAAATCCGTTGCGACGACCGAATAGTGTTTAGCCAACTCAGGGGCCACGCGATGCCAAATCGCTTTGGTTTGTGGAAAGCCATGCAGCAATAACAGTGGTGGGCCAGAGCCGCCTATCTGACAGTCGATATCTACTGGACTCTCATTAGTTTGAACGGTAATCACTTTATGTTGAAACCCTGGAATCTGAAATGTCATCTGTTACTTTACCGTTGGGAGTTAACCATTTGGACAAGGCATGATGCTGCCCGTCTTGGTATTCATTTGGGGCTTGCAAGGGGACGCTGGTTGCGATCTTGGCGCTACTGGTGAAACAGGCGCCTGATTCGTTGAGCTGGTAGTTGGAGTGGCCCCATTCAATACTGATGAAGCAGGAGCGGGATTACTTGATGAAGTGCTTGCTTGAGAGCGTGCCAATAGCTCTGGGCCTGGACAGGGCATGGTTGCCCCTGTCTTGGGATTAACCACTTCTTTGCATTGAGGATTTGCCTCAAGTCTTGCTTCTATCTTTGCCATACTGCAAGCTGATAAGACAAGCGTGGCCGCCAGTAATACGCCGACGTGCTGAGGGATGTGAAATGTACTCAATTAGTGCGCCAATATTTTGGATAAGAAATCTTTTGCTCTTGGGGAGCGCGCATCGGGATTGCCAAAGAACTCGTCCTTTGAGCAGTCCTCGATGATTTTTCCATGATCCATAAAAATCACGCGATTGCTTACCTTCCGAGCAAAACCCATCTCATGTGTAACGCAACACATAGTCATGCCTTCATCAGCCAGCTTGACCATCACATCTAAGACTTCCCCAACCATTTCAGGATCCAAGGCTGAAGTAGGTTCATCGAACAACATCACAATGGGATCCATGCTTAGGGCGCGGGCAATGGCGACACGCTGTTGCTGGCCGCCTGATAATTGACCAGGAAATTTATCCTTTTGCGCTATCAAGCCTACGCGCTCTAAATATTTCAGGCCATGGGTTTTAGCTTCATCGATAGACCTACCTAAGACTTTCATTTGCGCCAGCGTCAAGTTTTCAGTAATGCTTAAATGCGGGAAAAGTTCAAAGTTTTGAAATACCATCCCTACCCTTGCTCGAAGCTTGGGCAAATTGGTCTTTGGATCATGAAGCTTGACACCATCTACTGAAATCTCACCAGCCTGAAATGGCTCTAATGCATTCATGGTCTTAATCAAGGTGGACTTACCAGAGCCAGAGGGTCCACAAATGACAACTACCTCGCCTTTTTGAATCGAGGTGGTGCAGTCAGTTAACACCTGAAAGGAGCCATACCATTTTGAAACGTTTTGAAGTTCAATCATGATGATCTATCTAATGTTGACTATAAGTAATTAACGAATGATGGCCACTTTGGCTTGGATCTTGCGAACAATTTTGGAAAGCGAGAAACAAATCACGAAATACGTAAAGGCAGCCAAGATATAGGTTTCCATTGGGCGTCCGTAGTTTTTACCAGCAATCTCAAATCCTTTGAGCAGGTCATAAGCGCCAATGGCATATACCAGGGATGTATCTTGAAACAAAATAATCGTTTGCGTCATGAACACTGGAATCATATTTCTAAAAGCTTGTGGCAAAACGATAAAGCGCATGTTCTGACCATAGGTCATTCCTAAAGCCTCTGCTGCATAGCCTTGCCCCCTTGGCACCGACTGAATACCAGCACGCACAATCTCTGAGAAGAATGCCGCCTCAAAAGCAATAAAAGTAATCGTTGCAGAAAGGTCAGCCCCAATAGGTTTACCAATCAACATTGGAATCAATAGAAAGAACCAAAGAATAACCATTACTAGCGGAATAGACCGCATGGTGTTCACATAAAAAGTAGATGGATATACCAAAGCTGGTTTATCGGATAAGCGCATTAGTGCTAAAAAAGTACCAAAAACAATACCACCCACGGTGGCAAACACCGTTAACTGAATACTAAATAACAAACCTTTGAGGATGTAGTTAGCAAAGAGCTCCCAGTTATAAAAACTTAGATCTAGACTCAACATATCAATATCCCCTAGTGTGCCAAGCTAGCATCATTGGACACAATAAAACCAGGAATGCGAGTTCTCTTTTCAATTTGCGCCATCACGCGATTGACTGCGAACGCTGAGAGTGCGTACAAGAGAGTAACGGCCAAATAGATTTCTACGCCATGAGAAGTCTCTTCCTGGGCTTGCATCGCAAATAAAGTTAATTCAGGTACCGAAACCGCAAAGGCTACTGAGGAATTTTTAATCAGATTCATGCTCTCTGATGTCAAGGGTGGAATCACAATGCGTAATGCCATAGGCAAAATCACATATCGATAACTTTGGGCTGTAGTGAAACCTAGAGCGGTGGCAGCGGCACGCTGTCCACTAGGCAAAGCCTGAATACCTGCCCTGATCTGCTCAGCAATCCGTGCTGAAGTAAAGAAGCCCAAAGCGATACTGACCAACCAATAGGAAGGCAATGATTTTAAGGGCAAGATGAATGCGGGAATGACGTGGTACCAAATAAACACCTGTACCAAAATTGGAATGTTTCTAAATAACTCTACCCATACAGTAGAAAGACGCACTAGCCAACGACTGAGAGATCCATTATCAGGCAAGGTTCTCAAAGTACCCATGACCGCACCCAGAATTAAAGCAATGGTTAAACCCAGGCCAGCAACAGCTAGAGTCCAACCCCATGCTTTCATTAGCCAGTCGAGATAACTTGGATCGCTATTTTGAGCGAGTCCAAAAACAGCAGAGAAGCAGTGATCCACCACCTCTCCGTCCAAGGTGTTTTTACAAAAAACACCAAAATCTAAAGCCATAGCTTACTTCTTCTGCTGATAGTCTTCAGCAGGCTTGTCATTTGGGTTAGCCCAAGCATTTTTAGTAGCTGGAGACAATTCAAGTCCGACAACGATATTTTTAGGTGGGATTGGTTTTAAGAACCACTTATCCCATAGTGCAGGCATTTTGCCATTTGCAACAATCTTAGCGATGGCAGCATTCACTGCGGCTTTGAATTCAGGATCATTCTTAGGAACCATAATCGCGATTGGCTCAGTACTGAGAACTTCACCAACGATTTTGAAGTCTTTTGGATTTTTGGCATTGGCGATATTACCCGCCAAGATCGAGCCATCCATCACAAAAGCATCGGCACGACCTGATTCAAGCAACAAGAAGCTATCGGCATGATCCTTGCCGAATACTTCGTCAAAATTAACGCCATTAGCTTTCTCATGTTTGCGCAATAACTGTACTGACGTAGTACCAGTAGTAGTTGCCACTTTTTTGCCGGCCAACTGTGAAATGGAGTTAATGCCTGAGTTTGCTTTAACGGCAATACGAACTTCCTCAACGTAAAGAGTGTTGGCAAAGCCAACATCTTTAGCGCGAGCAGCATTATTAGTGGTGGTGCCGCACTCAATATCGACTGTGCCGTTTTGAACCAAAGGTACGCGATTTTGGGAAGTAACTGGTTGATAGTTTATGCGCAAGGTACTCATACCGAGCTTATCTTTAATGTCAGCCAAAATCATGCGACAAACTTCTACGTGGTAACCATCAAAACGGCTATCGCCAGTGGTGTAAGACATTGGAATGGATGACTCACGAACACCCATCGTCACGGCACCAGTGGATTTGATTTTGTCCATCGTAGGACTTGCTGCGTTGGAATTCATAGCACCCAGCATCAAGGCGGCAGCGACCAAACAGTTTCTACTAAATTTTTTGCTTTTCACGAATATCTCCTATCGTCTATAAACACCAAAAATATTGCCCTCTAGTATATCTATAGATATAGAACAAATGAATCGGCCCCCCCAATTAGGGGTTTACATCCATAATTGAGTCTCTAATTTCTTATTTAGCTGGCCAAGACCCTTCCCCAATAGGGTTCTGCCTTACCTGTGCCCTGCATTTTTTCTTGATATAACTTAGTGTGCATTGCGTTGCTGGTTGTACTTAATACATTTAGGAAAACGGGTTTTCCAAACTCTGCTTCCAGAATGGGTACGGCATAAATGGCATACCATAAGCCGCCTGGTAGCAATAAGCCCTGCGCATCAGGCGCATTCATTAAAGCCTCCCTACCCAAGCTAAGCGCCAACTCGTGATCAGACTTTGCATTCGCTAATTTATTGACATCGAGAGAGCGGCCTTGCGCACGACAAATCACCACCTCAATACCAGAACTCGCTAAATACTTTGTGAGCGCATTATTGACTTCATCAGACCAACGAGACCCAATGGCCAGCTTTTTGACACCAAGCCTTTGCATCGAGGCAATATGCGCCTCTAAATCTGTGTCACATTCAATTCCCGTGCGTTGTCTAGCCTCTTCCAGCATAGCCAACATGCGGGGTCGCCCCATCGCCGCAGCAATTGGTACACCACTTAAGGCAATACGATCAACGCGCTTTTTCTTCAATAGATCTAATGCTGAATAAAAAGGTGGTAACTGAGATTCCACTGAATCCAAACTGTACTCAGATAAATCTAATCCTGTGGTTACCAACATCATACCGTCGGGTGCAACTCTATAGAACTGATAAGAATCCATATCTGTATATCGATGGGGAATGATGTAACCCAGTTGATAGCATGGGGGAACAAAGTTTTTGGCAGGCAAAGTAGTCCCTCGGTTTTTTAATTTCTGAACAGCATCGGCTGCATAGACCTTTGTCTGCGCAAGTACGATTGCTGATGCGCTGATAGCAGATGTAGCTAAAAATTTTCGACGAAAAAAATTGGGCATTTTGACTCCCTTATTAAGCATTAATTAGAAATTCTTCTAAATCAAAAAACGCGCTAAGCTTGGGTTATATTTATCGCCCACCAGCCACGTCAATAGTTGTGCCGTGAACGTACGATGCAGCATCTGATGCAAGCCACATGACCACTTGAGCCACTTCTTCAGGTACGCCCATGCGTCCCAAAGGAACGACGGTTTTGGCTACCTGTTCTATGTGGGCTAGCCCACCCTGAGCTTCATGAATCGTTGTCCGTATTAAGCCGGGGCGTATGGCATTGACTCTAATCCCTTCGGACCCAAGTTCTTTAGCCAAAGCCAGATTGAATGAATCGATCGCACCTTTAGTGGCAGCATAAGCTGAGCCACCACCCAAGCCGCCCAAGCGAGAAGCGACAGAAGAAATATTCACAATTGCGCCACCCGAACCACCCTTTTTTGTAGACATACGCAATATCGCTTCGCGAGAACAAAAATACGCACTGTAGACATTAGCTCGAAAGATTTCATCGATGTTGTCTTCATTGACATCTTCCACTCTAAAGCTGGTGAGTAGGCCAGCATTGTTTACAAGCACATGTGGTACGCCCCAAGTCTGATCAAGAGTTTGAAACATTTTTTTTACTGAATCAGATTGCCCAACGTCTGCTTGCAAAGCAATCGCCTCGCCTCCACTGTCAGTAATTTTCCTTACTACCGCATTAGCAGCCTCGCTATTACGCAAATAATTTAAAGCAACGCGATAACCTTTTTGAGAAGCTAGCAGAGCAATTTGCGCACCTATGCCACGACTAGCGCCAGTAATAAGAATGATGTCTTTCATGGGTATTAAATTCCAATTTCAGTAGATTCACACTCAGGTCAACTTACCAACCTGCCCCTCTAATAACCCCCAAGCTTGGTTGCCAACTTGGTTTTTCCATTTTTGATAAAAGCTTTTACCTAAATGGGCTCGAAAACTAGAAGTGTCAGCAACATTAATGACCATTCCCTTGCCTTGTAACGACTCAGCCAAGGAATGATTGAGTTGGATAGTGTGTTGCCGTTGCATTTGGACAAATTTCTTGACATTTTTAAGAATGATTTGCTGAAAATGCTCAGGCAAAGCTTCCCAAAAACTAAGGCTACCAATAATATTAAATCCAGACCACATATGCGATGTCATGGAAATATATTTGGTGACCTCATTAAGCTTGAGCGACTCAATAATCGCCAATGGATTTTCTTGAGCATGTAACTTTCCAACTCGCAGCGCCTCGTAAAGCTCCAATACAAATAGCTGTATAGGCACTGCCCCAAAGGCTTTGAATGTATCTTCAAAAACTGCGCCTTCAGGAATGCGAATAGACAAGCCTTCTAAATCTGCCGCCGTATGAATTGGGCGATTGTTCGTCACTATATGACGAAAGCCATTCTCCATCAAGCCAGCGGGCAATAAATAGATGCCCTTGGCACGTAATTCTTTTCGCAGAAAATCTCCTAATGCACCATCCATCGAACCATAGACGTCATGATTATTTTTATAGATGAATGGCAGGCTTTGTATATTCATCGCAGGAACTAAGGGTCCCATGATGCTACCCATCAAGGCATAAAATTCTATTTCTCCGCGAGTTACTTGATCCACGATCTCTAAATGAGATAGCTTTAATCTACCGTTATCAGCTAAGACCTCAATATCCACTGCGCCATTGGTCTCCTCACTAACGGCATCCCACAAGCCCACCAAGAATGGATGCACATGACTTTTTTCTGGCTGGTAGTGGAATTGTCGCCCACGCCATTGAGCCTTTTGACTATTCGCCATGAATACCCGCATCCTTAATTAACTTACCCATGCGCTGGTAATCTGCGGCAATAAAAGCACCCATTTGAGCAGAGCCCATTGGAAATGGATCAATGCCATTTTCGTTTAATCGCTTCAAAATGTCTGGTGAAGAAAGTATTTTCAGAATAGTTCCTGAGAGTTTGTCAACAATCTCATCAGAAATTCCAGCAGGTCCAATAACGCCAACCCACGATGCATAGCTATAACCCGTCACGCCCGATTCACTGACTGTAGGGATATCTGGCATGACTTGCGTTCTACGTGATCCAGCTACTGCAATTGGACGTAACTTTCCTGACTTAATCAAAGGCAGCACCGTACCGATGGCGTTAAACATGATTGGAATCTCTCCGCCCGCTACTCCAACAGCGGCTTGGCTCGCCCCCTTGTAAGGAACATGGGTGAACTTGACGCCCGCCATAGATTCAAACATGGCCATTGCAATATGCTGAGGACTGCCTACTCCGCCAGATGCGTACTCAACTTTTCCAGGATTTGCTTTTGCGTATTCAATGAGCTCTTTTACTGATTTAAATGGTGAGTCTGCGTTAACAACTAGAACCGTTGGGAGAACTGCAACCATCCCAATAGGTTTAAAGCTTTTTAGTGAGTTGTATGGCACTTTCCTCAATTGAGGAAGGACTCCCAGAATGGCGTTATTACATCCGCAGAAAATCGAGCCATCTGTCGGTGCATTCGCTACTTTTTCTGCTCCAATTGCGCCTGATGCTCCTGTTTGGTTATCAATCAGGATAGACTGACCCAAGCTAGCTCCAATTTGCTCCGATACAATCCGCAGCGCTACATCTGAAGCACTACCGACAGCTAATGGCGTGATAAAAGTAATTGGTCTATTGGGCCAGGCTTGGGCAAACAATTGCTGGGAAGCCCCCATTGCCAAGCACATAACAATCAATACTCTGACCATCTTAGAAATTCGCACACTAGTCTCCTAAAATTCTGAATAAATAGGTACTACATCATGACCCTGCCACCGTTGGTATCTAATGCCACCCCTGTAACAAAAGCTGCTCCATCAGAAGCTAAATACAGCATTGCTGAAACATGATCATCTACCGAAGCCAATCTACCCAGCGGCACTTGTGCTGCAATTCGCCGGATATCTTCTTCCGACCTTAGCGCGGCGACTCTGGGCGTTAAGGTTGTCAGAGGCGCAATAGTATTAGCGGTGATGCCGGAGGGTCCGAGCTCATAAGCTAAAAAACGTGTTAATTGGGTAACGCCTGCTTTAGCGGCTCCGTACGCTGGGGAAGATGCTGCATGCACTGTTCTCCCAGAGATTGAAGTCACATTAATAATGCGACCTGCTTTGGATTTTTTCAGCCTAGGAATGGCCGCCTGGCAACATAGAAAGGTGGCCCTTAGGTTTAGTGAAATAGTTTTATCCCATTCCTCTAAGTCCATTTTTTCTACCGTGAGGAGTTTTTTGTAACCGCCAGCACAATTGATAAACACATCAACGCCACATCCCACTCGATCCACCGCTGCAAAGGCAGCCAAAACAGCCTCGGGATCAGTAATGTCTACAGGTATTGCATGTGCCCTGTCGCCTAGCTTGGCGGCGATATCCCCAATTTTTTTCTGGTCAATATCCAAAAGAAAGACGTGGGCACCTTGTTTATAAAACGCGATGGCAGCAGCTTCACCTATACCTGCAGCAGCACCTGTAATCACCACTGCGCGATCTGTAATCTCCGGATAAATTGCCATAATCAACTTTCATAAATAGGCTAAGTTGCGCCCAATATACCTTGGCCCTTAGATTTGAATCATAAAGCTACAAATGACTATAAAGAATGGAAAATTTCCAACTTAGCTAGATTAAATATATTGTAAGCTTTAAAAAAAACTATATTAAGATGATGACAAATAGTTTTCAAAAATAGAATTAACCCAATAAATGTAGGAGACCATCATTTTTAACAAAATTCTTATCCCCGCTTTTTTACTTCTTGCCTTATGCATTTCAAATGTATTTGCAGAGGATCCCTACCCCAATAGAGCCATCACCTTAATTGTGCCGAATCCTCCTGGAGGATCTTCGGATGCCAATGCAAGAATTCTGGCTGATGCTCTGACCAAAATCCTCAAGCAGCCAGTGATAGTGAACTTTAAACCTGGTGTTGGTGGTCAGGTAGGTAATTCATTCGTAGCCAAAGCAAAACCAGATGGCTATACCTTGCTGATGGGACTCTCTTCAATCATGGTGTCTCCAGATGCAGAGCGCGCTCAAGGCAAGACATCGCTATATGAAGTAAATCAACTACTACCGATCGCCATGATCTCGAATGATCCTATGGTAATGTTGGTACAAACCGATGCGCCGTGGAAAAATTTAAATGAACTGATGAAGGCTGCAAAAGATAAGCCCAATGGCTTAACCTACTCTTCATCTGGTAACTTTGGCCCCATTCACCTTTCTGTTGAAATGCTTGCTCACGCTGCGGACGCAAAATTTTTACAAGTTCCTTTTGGCGGTGGCGGACCGTCCATGCTCGCGTTATTAGGTGGACAGGTTGATATGACTACTGCCATCCCTTCTGTTGCCATCCCACAGATTGAATCCGGCAAAGTGCGGCCAATTGCAGTATCAGGCCCTAAGCGGATCAAACTACTACCCAATGTACCCTCTTACCGCGAAGCTGGATACAACGCTGAATTTAATATCTGGAATGGTTTATTCGTACCAGTTGGCACACCACAAGCAATCATTGATACCTTAAATAAGGCCGTTAAAGAAGCTGTGCAATCCGGGCAAATTGAAAACGCCATGGAACAGAGGGGTATGATTTTTGACTACCGCGATAGCAACGAATTTAAAAAGTTTGCCAAGGAAGATGGCGATAGAATGGTAAAGGTAGTAAAGACGATGGGTAACTAGGTATCAATAAAACCTCAAAATATCGAGGTTGTAGCCTGACCAGCACGATTCAAGTGTGCGACCTACGCCGAAAGAAGCTTTAAAAATGAACCAGGGCAACAGCAGAAACAATGCTTTTAAGGTGTTTATTTAGCGTGGCATACAAACCGAGAACCTTGGTGTTGGGTGGCATCCGCAGGCAGTCGAATGTATAAAGAGCCACCAAATGCTGAATTCTGATGGTGTATAAACAAATTTCCCGAACTCATAATTCTTTAAAGAGTTTCGGTGCCTAGCCCAAAAATTCTATCAATAATGCCCGAATGTATCTTAGTTTGTGATGACTATGAATTCAGACAAAGTACACTCTTAGTATGTAAATGAACATGAGAATGAGACCATGTCACCCCATTGGACAAAATTAAAACCTGAGCAAGTTGATCAGCATGTCGATAGAGTATTAAGCCCACTTGAGCATGAGAGGCATTCAGAATGCATGCAAAGAGCCAAAATCCTGAGTACCGCTAGTGACTTTTATGTCAAAGCAGCAGAAGCAATAGAGTCTGGTAAGGCTGAGGATGTGCGGTATGCGCATATTAAATCGGCTAAAGACTTGATTGAGGAGGCCTTTCCAGAGGTGTTTGAAGTAAAGCGTCCATCCCAAAAATATCTCATTAAAGAAGCGAGCGAATATAAAGCAATAAAACTTATTGCTTTAGTAGTGATTGTGCTGGGAATTTGCTACTCTTTCGTTGTATTTGGCCCAACGGGCGATTTAAGTAAAACATGGACGACCGATGACGTGGCAAAGTCAACAGCTTATCCAAAACAACCAAATTAAATATTAATTTAAAATTCTTTTATTGATTTGGAAGCCAGCCCTTATTGAGATCGGCTTTTGAACATCTTGGTCATCGCCTCAAGCTGACTACGATTAAAGTCAATCAATGACTTAAAGCTCTAGCAAGTAGCTTGGTGCATACATAAATTAAATGTATCATTTTTATTATGCTTAGCATGCAGTAGGCAATATTGATGATGCCAAGACTCCCCTAGTGGGCAATTAGTTTTATTCCGCACTTTCATGGTGACCTCCAAACTAATGGTGGGCAGACTTGAATAAACTAGCATCCATAAATACATCTGGAATGCCACCTACTAAAAGTGCCTTAGTAGCTAAAGTCGATAAATTGGAATTGCTCACCATCACCTCTTTGAGCTCAGTGAAGCCATCTCTGTATCTACAGTCTGAAAGAACTCCTGATGCAAGTTGACTCTTATAGAGAGAGCAACATTCCTGAGCCCAAGATCCATCTAATGGACATCTGTCATTACTTTTCATGGCATGCCTTATTTTTTCTATGCTTATGAATCAGTCTATGCTGATCTAAAGATAAATAAAGGTTCTTTTTATTGATCTACTTGATACAGAACAAATATGCTGCGATGCTTTTAATAATTATTCCAACACTGTCGGTTTACCAACCACACTCAGGATCAATCTACGCCCTACCAAAGATTACTCTTACGCAACACCAAGCTCATCCATGAGCTACTCACAATTGAGCCAATAGTTAAGTCTGAAACAATAAATAGTGAAATTTAGCCTGCCCAGCACGATTGGAACGTGCGACCAACGCCATTTATTGCTCCTTGGCCTCTAAAAGCTCGCTATTCGAATGCCGCAATCTATCTGCCAAGGCTAAAGTAATGCTACGCAAAATGCTGGCCTCCATTAGCGGATCATTGTTACTGAGCTCTCTGAAGTTCTCTCGACTAATTCGAATAATAGTGGTGTCTTCCATAGCCACAGCGTCAGCAGAGTGATGTCGGCCATCAACAAACGACATCTCTCCAAAAAACTGACCCTGGCCCAAGGTTGATAAGTGTAACTTTTTACCAGAATGTAAATCTAAAGTAATTTTTACCTGACCCTTGGCAACTAACATGAGTTCATGGCCGGCGGTATGCGCTTCAAAAACTTTTTGACCCTTTTTATACTCATCGTACGAGGAGCAGTGCTCCAAAGCACTGAGTTCAACTTCATTTAGCCCAGAAAATATTTCAAATTCACGGAGTGCTTTAGCGGAGGGATGGTCAATAACTATCCCAGATGCAATTAGTATCCTATCCTCTATCCACTCTAATGCATCGCTAATATCATCAAATACTTTAGTGGTTTTATTAGACAGCACGCCAATATGATCAATATAAGATTTAAGATCGCGGCCACTAGGTAAACGCTCTGGTAACCTTGCAATCACTAAAGTTGCATTTTTCTCATTTAAGATATGCTGAATTCGCTCAATCATATGTCCAGCAGTGACATCTAAAGATTGAACGCGCAAAAAGTCCAATAAGACATATTTCGCCCGATGAATTTCTGGCTCGATCGCCGTATAAAGCTGATCAGTTGTTCCAAAAAATAAGCTCCCTTGTAAATCAAAAATGACAGTGTCAGCACCTTCCAATTCCAATATCTGCCGCTCACTTGGAGTACGAAAGCGCTTTGAAAACACTTTATTGCCATAGGTTTTATTGCGTATAGTACTGGTATGGATTTGTTCGCGAATAAACATCAAAATTGCTAGTGCTACACCAGCTCCAGAGGCTGCAATCAGACTAAACACATTGGCAATTACTACCACTGTCAAAATAACTAGAAAATCAAGAATAGTATCTTTTGATCGCAACAGTGAAATTGATTTCCAGTCGATCATCTTAAAGCCAATAACTACTAATAAGGCGGCTAAAGAGGCAATCGGTATCCATGCAATGATTGGAGTAAGCAGCAAGACAGCTAGTAATGCCCACAAACCCTGAAATACCCCTGAATAATGCGTGGCGCCACCACTTGCTTTATTGACTAAGGTTGCACCCATTGTGCCTGCGCCTGGAACACCGCCAAACAGCGTTGCCATTAAATTTCCAACGCCTTGCCCAATTAATTCGCGATTTGAATTATGCCTTGAGCCCGTCAAGGCATCAAGAACAACACAAGTTTTTAAAGTATCAATCGAAAGTAAAGTCGCCAAAGTAATTGCTGGAATAAAAATCTGCCCCCAACTCGGCAGCGCAATCTCACCCAAACTTTTCCAAGGACTTAAAATTGTCTCTATCATCCCATCACTGCTGGCAGTTAAATGACCAATGACTAATGGATTATTAGTAAGGGTTAGCAAATCTGGTAACACTGTAAAGCCTAATAAAAAGTATGTCCCCATGCCAGCTAACAAGCCTTGAATTACAGCTGGAACTTTGCGGGATATCTTTGGGCCTAAAAGCATCATTACGGCCGTTACCAAACCTATGATGACGCTTGGAATTTGCCATAAAGCTGGGTCTTCAAGACCTACGAGTAATTTAATATCTTTTGGTAATGCAAGCCATTTGGGCAATTGGCTCAAAATAATAATCAATCCAACACCACTGAGATAGCCACTGACAACCGTAAAAGGCATGTAACGTATTAATTTACCAATCTGTAACATACCAAAAGCAACTTGAAAGCCACTACTGATAATCACAACCAAAAATAGAGTTAATAAAATCGTTGAAAATCCGATTCCCTGCTGATTCATTTGAATCGTTAAGGCCGATAAAATAGCTGCTGCAGGAGCACATGGAGCGGATATTAATCTTTGAGTTTTTCCTATTAAAGAAGCAATAAGTCCTAAAGTGGCAACACCCAACATCCCCGCCAGAGCACCGCGTGCACCAAATTCTGACCCCAAGGGTGAGAAAATAGTTACGCCAAATGCAATGGCCGAAGGAAGTGCGACGAGCATTGCAGCAAACCCGCCCCATATGTCTCCAGATAAAGACTCCCTATCCATTGGGGTGGCTATGCTCATTGCGTCTCCTCTAGTAATTTGATATTGACTTTACACGATATTCGAGCGGTGCTCAGCCTCAAAATCGTAAATATTGAGCGAATAATTTGATATTAGCGAATAGTTGATTTTAGCAATATTGACATATAGTCAATTTTTCATAAAATACAGCTTACTTCAATACTATTAAGCGCAACTAATGCTATTTGACCACTGTTCTGAATGCAAACGTTGCTGCAATATTGACGCAGGTTATGAGCCTCTTGAAATTACCCTCACGGCTAAAGAAAGAAAAATATTTCATTCGATTTGCATTCAAACTAGTTGTGAATACTTGGGCAATAAAGGCTGCACATTGGGCGATAAAAAACCATATAGTTGCAAGATGTATCCCTTGGTATATAGACCCTCAAGCCAAGAAATTTTATATGACACTGATTGCCCAATCATGCCGGAATATATTGCACAGCTTACTTCTAAAGACTCTGAAGCATCCAATCATCTGCTTGCAATTCAAAAGAGTATTACGTCCCTAACAAAAGTAGATATCGATTTTCTAGATCGTAATTTTGCAGTAGATGAGGGCTACTTTGAGATCAAAAAGTTACCGATTCCGGACATTAAGTCACGTCATCGCTCATAACATTATTGGAGATAAATATGGATGCGCTAACTCTCTCTGATTTTAGTGATACGGTCCAAACTGTCATACATGAAGTGGGCTATCAAAGTTGGACAAAAGAGAATTTATGGGTTTTAAGTGAACATGAGAATATTGAGTATTTCACCACACGCTGGGATGCCCTATGCCCTTACATTGAGGTCACGAGTGAGATGCTGGAAATGGCCCCAAAGCCCTTTGTGGTTTATGCCGTTCCACCCAAGAGTCAATTTGGTGCACCCATTAAGGATCGCTATGGCTTAGTGAACGCCTTATCGCAGGAGTTTTGGGCTGATGAACGGCGCACTAGAAAATTTCGTGAATTAGATAAGCAATTCAGAAATTTTATGGTTTCAGAACAAGTAGTTGATGGCAAAGAGATCACGGCAGAGTATTTATATCAAATTGGTGGAAATCACTTTGAAAATTATTGGATTGCGGAGCAAGAGGTTGAAGGTTTTGTAGATTATGTGCGTAATCTACAGGTGCTCATAATTCAAGTGATTGCCGATAATGGCGATGTAGTGCTGTCTGATGTTTCTATTATTTTGCCGAATGAAAATCAACTCTATGGTAGTTTTTGCCAATGGGATCGAAAGTACAAGAACAGATCTCCAGGCATTTATGCTTGCCTACTAGCCACTAGATGGGCACAAAAAAATGGCCTACAGTTTTATAATTTAGGGCCCGTCGATGAATATGGCTATAAGGGCTTATTTGTCACAGATTATGAGCCAATATACGCATTAATTGTCTCTGATCTTAATCACCCAATTGTCACCGATGAGACTTCACCAATTAATATTGATTTTGAAAAAGACCAAATCAATCAAATTTACCGCAATAAATCTCTCTTGTAATGATTAGAAATAATGCTTTTCGCCAAAAGCATCATCATAGTCAATTAGAAGTTCTTCATCTTTTTTAATTACTCGCAGGGCTCGAAACTGCCCATTTTTAGTAAGTTGCAAATTGGGGATTTTTGAATGATTTAGGTAAATAGCCATACTCATAGCGTTCATGCCAATCCTAGGAATCAAGATTTTCTTCGAGTCATAAAAGCAAAACATTTTGATTTGCTTTCGAACCGCTGCTGGAAGATCCTTAAGTTCACTTTTGGTAAATTTAATCTCCTTATCATCAAACCAGGTCATTAAGGGATTCAAGTCCTTCTTAATCGCCCTTATGGCAAAGACTCCTACCCCATGAGTTTTAGAGCTACCGAGTCTACAGAAGACCTCATTTTGTAGATGATTGAGTATTTTTTTCTTATCGCTTAACATTTCTCAAATAATACTGCTAATACAAGTAGTTAAATTCTTCAAGTTCTAAATATTTGCCGATTCTCTTGGCTGCTTGAACCTTTATTGTTGGGCTATAGAAGTAATAATGATCATCGCCATGCTCAACCTGAAATATATGTCTTTTGTCCAAGCAAACTGCTGAAGCAAGCTCATCAGGCTCAAGACCTTTTGCTTCTCTGGCTTTTTTGAGAACATCGCCTCGAATCTTTGGCAATTCGTCTTCCGTAGTATTGACGCTCACCTAAGGCCTCCTTAATAATTTTCAAATATTAAGGAGGAACAATCTACTTGTCTAGCCCGAATTTAGTCTAATACCCTCTAAATATAGGTATTTCTCCCCAAAAACATCAAAAATTGTAACTATACTGACAAAAAAGATCTTGAATCGCTACCACTTCTATAGATACTTTCTAGCCTAAGATTTAGTCCATTAGGAGATGTGGCATTAGTACCGATATCTGTGGTGTCAGGTGAATACTATGGATTTCAGCTGGCATCCACGAGCGGTTGGGTGAGTTTCGGCGGAATTTGTTGGGTAAACCAATATTAGAGGTTAATAAAACTTAAGAGACTCGTACCGACCCATAGAAGACGCTTAGACTAATAAAAAACACCCGCAGTTGCTTAATCTTAGAGATAGGGCTCAGGCCACCTCTTCGTCAAGCTCTAATTCTCTCTCCTGTTGATTGGCATCGAATAACTGCGCCAACCCCACTGGAATATTTTCATTGAGATGATAAAGACATCCTGGGCCCATTTGCCTTCTGGCAACTAAATTAACTGCCAAAAGCTTTTTGAGATGAAAATCTAATGTTCCTGAATCAACGCCGAATTGATCAATCATCTCTTTGGGTCTAACGCCCTTCTTTCCAGATCGATAAATTAAGTCAAATACTTTCAATCTAGTGTCATGCCCCAAAACTTCAAATACCTTCGCATAACGCAAAATTGTCATGTTGTCTCTCTCCAGCTATATACCCGCTAATCTGATTATTTGAGACTTAGTCTAGTTAGAAGTACCCGTTGTGTAATCTAATATTGGCTCAATATATGCAGCTTTGCTTTTAAATACGGCGCTATGTAATGTTTCTTTCAGCTCCACCATGTCCTCCTTCGCTACATAGCGAATCACCTGGAAGTACTCTGAGACGCGCTTAAATTTTGGGTTTAACTCATCGGGAATGTGGTGAGGATTTCTCTGTACTATCTCAGCTTGGTTGTGAATACTCGCTAAAACTTTAGTTCCGGCTAGAGCTATAACGCCAAAGATAGTGAAAATTATTACCAGAAGGCTAGTGCGTAGGTGGCGCCCCAAAAGATTAGTCATAAATATTTACTCGTCCGATTAGTAAGCTTGATCTTGAGAATGAGCCGCATTGATATAAGCAGAAATTTTTGATACGGCAGAAGCATCGATGCTAATCAAGCTTGCCGCACTTACTGTACCAATGAAATATGCAACAAATGCGACTAGTAGATAGCTAATGAATTTACTCATGAAGTCCCCCTTTGGTTAATATTTCATTGGCTTTGTGAGCCATGCATGTAATATGGGCGCAATTGACATTAAAAAAGTTGACGCAAGTCAATTATTTGAATGCAGGAAAAGGAACTTTAGTGCTAGAACTAAAGTTCTATAGGACAAATAATCAGGGCCGAGTAAGCTTGAAAATCCTCTTAAACTAGTGTTTATGACTATCAAATATAGATAGCATTAAGAGATCAAACTATTTATGCTAAATCGTCCCATAAACTTAAGAGCTAAATCCTTCTGATGTCTGCATTATTAATTGTTGATGACCACCCCGTTTATCGGGATGCATTGCATCTTTACCTATCGCGAAGATTCAACGCACATGCTATCGAAGTATTTAGTGCATCCAATATTTCCGATGCTATTAGTCTAGCTAAATCAAAAAATATCTCTTGGACTGTTTTATTAGACCTCAGCATCCCAGACTCCCCTGATCCCTTATTTGGGATACTTGAATTTAAAAAATTGAATAATGTAATCAATATTGCAGCTATATCAGGGCTAGAGGAGGATGCCTGGAAGGAAAAATGTTTAGAATCCGGCTGCCAAATCTTTATTTCTAAAAATAATGATGTTGAGCAGATCTATAGCCAGATTTACACAATGATGTCTACTTATCTGCCTGAGGCTGTTGCTACTGGTTTGACAGGAAGGCAATATGAAATACTTAAATGTATTGCTCAAGGTCAGTCAAATAAAGTAATTGCATACAACTTTGATATAAAAGAGCAAACAGTCAAAGTCCATATTAATGCAATTTTTAAAGAACTAAAAGTGTCCAATCGGGTTCAAGCTATCAATAAAGCCAAGCAATTGAACTTAATATGATTCAACTAAACATATCTAAATTCTTAAACAAGAGAAATATTGATCTTCCGCTAGATCAATTGAAGCAGTTGCAATCTGAAAAATTAATACACATGGTAAAGATGGCTAAAGAAAGTCTTTTGCCAGCGTTCTTAGGCCCCATCATATGCCTTCCCCTCTTTGCTGAATCGGCTGGATATGATCGTTTTTACTTGTGGTTTATCGTTGCCAATATTTGTCTTTTACTCAGAGCATATTTGGTTTTATCCACGAACCCTCAAATGAATATTGATAAAAATATTCTGAAAATGAATTGGGCTATTGGGCTTTCATCAGCATGCTGGGGATTTGGCTGGTTAATCTTGCTGCCCACTTACTCACTGGAAAACTACCTGCTTTATTACACCATTACCTTGATTTTTGTTTTCATCAATATGTATGGAAACTGTCTTAATTGGAGTACTTTAGTTTCCTTTATAGCCCCGTTACAAATATGTCTATTTGTTTACTATATTTTCATTCCAAACGCTGTCGTGCACTGGCCGATAGTTACTGGCGCCGCTTTATTCTTTTACTATTCCCTAAAAATGGGTTCACTTTTTTCACTATCTTGGGAAAAAAACTTAATCCTGAAATTTAAAAATGATGCTCTGTTAGATGAGCTGCTCATTGAAAAAGACACATCCATTGCTGCCAATACTGCTAAGTCAGATTTCATTGCGACAGCTAGTCATGATCTACGCCAACCAATGCAAGCAATTAATATTTTCTTAGCCTTGCTAAATGATCAGAAGATGGATGAAGATGAAAAATTGATTGTTGGTAAGCTGAAGTTTAGCGCCGATCAATTAAATAAAATGTTTAACGCACTGTTAGATATTAGTAAATTGGACGCCCAGAGTATTTTGGTTAAGGATGCCGTATTTGATCTCAGTGTCTTGGCCTCCAATCTTCAAGGAGTACTTGCACCGATTGCCAGCGCGAAAAAATTGGAATTGAATTTTAAATACCAGCATATAAAAGCGTATGGCGATATGACATTGCTCACTCAGCTTCTAATGAACATTATTTCCAATGCTATCCAGTACACACAGTCTGGAAGTATTGATGTTTTATTCACCCAAGACGCCAATATGCTTGTAGTCCAGGTCCGTGATACGGGTATGGGCATGGGTAAGGAAGATCTAAATTCAATGTACAAGGAGTTTTATCGTGGCCAACATACCCGAGGCCTGCATGATGGCCTAGGGCTAGGTCTTTCCATCGTAAATCGCATCATCAAACTCATTGGCGCCACGCTTTCCGTTGAATCAGATCTGGGAAAAGGGTCCGCCTTCACAGTAAAAACCTATTTTTCCACCATAGCAACCAATGACCTTTTAGATAAAACTCCTGAAGCCAATCAAATACTGGGTGACGATTATTCCGCCTTTACATTGGAAGATTCTCAGCGTTTACATTTAGGTCATTTAGCAATTATTGAAGATGATGATGTTTTACTAAATGCCTATTATCAGTTTTTTACGGCAGCTGGATTTGTCGTCCATCTCATTCCCTTGAATGCTGAAGAATTTTATTCTGAGCTAACAAAAATATCTCGCTTGGATTTTATCTTGAGCGACTACAGATTAGGGTCGGAGAATGGAGTTTCTTATATTCAGAAAATTCGCGAACAATTTAATGCCGATATTCCAGCAATCATCGTTACGGCCGATACCTCACCTGAACACCTCAAAATGTTTGATGATTTGAGTATTAAAGCACTGTATAAACCAATTGAACCCAGTGAAATTGTTAAACATATTAAAAAGTAATTTTCTTGATGCACCGTAATTAAGTATTGATTAATAATAAAAATAGTAGGAGACAAATAATGAATTACAAGATAAGTTTAATAGGTTTTTTGTCGTATTTTGCAATGGCAAGCATCAGCGGCGCTCAAACTAAATCCAATGCTTGGGAGGGTGCTTATGGCCAAGTGGCGATAGGCTATGAAAGCTATATCCCAAAGGCCACTGCTGCTACAACTACAACACTACCTAATGGGGGCGGCATACTTCCCACATACTCAACTGCTACCCATGCAAATGGCCCAACCGGTAGTTTTGGTGCTGGCTATAACTTTGGAATTAACGAGACTCTCCTTCTTGGAATTGGCGTTGCTTTAAGTCCTGGTGGCTCAAGTTCTGCCACCTCAACTGCATCCAATGCTGGGGGTACGGCAAAAGGGGTTTACAACGTTACCAATGCCTATAGCATATCTCTTATTCCAGGATATGCGATTGATCCCAACCGTTTGTTGTACATCAAGCTTGGATATGCTGCGGCCACTACACATGCTAGCGCTTTTGAGAACTCCGCTGCAGCCAACTACCCCCAGCAAGCCGTCAAAGTGAATGGGACTCTTTATGGCCTTGGCTATAAACAAATGGTTACAGAATCCATTTACCTTCTTGGTGAAGCCAACTATGCAGTGAATAGAGAAAAGCAGGTATCCGTTCTTACCAACGGGGGAATTTTAATTAACTCTCCGTCTAATGCAGTAGGCTTTGATTTAGTTGTTGGTATTGGCTACCGCTTTTAATTTCTAGACTTACGCACTTGCCAGTAGCGCGTTTAAAGCGGCATTGCCATTGATGACTATTAGGCCTCTTATAGAGGGTGAGAAGGCCATCAAGGAGTTTGATGGGCTCTTCAGCGATAGTAGAAGCAAACAACAACGATAAATTATTCATAACAAGTGTCTCGTTACGCGACACTTGTAGCTTAATTTCAGATTTGCGTTTGGGCGACCTGAATTATTTAGAATCGGTTAAACCGACACCACAGCGTCAAGGCTGTGCAAAGCATAAGCGCTACTTTAAGTAACACTGAATAAAAAACCACTTTAAGTTTTTAGTTAAAGTAGTTAAGCCCATAAGGAGCAAGCAAGCAGATCTTAATATAGGAACTTAGGATTTTGGTTTTATTTGGGTAATCGCTACTTTCTTTTTAAAAAAGCAGGAATAAAACTAAACTCACTCTGATCTTTCACTATTTCTACAGGTTTAACATGCTTTAGAGCAGTCTGAGCCGCAACAGGTTCAATGTGCTCTAACTTAATCTCATTTTTTATATTAATAATTGGTTTAAGTACACAATCATTTATAAATTGGGTTTTTTGGTCAATATTTTGATCCACAAAATCACAAAATTCAATCATATTTTCAGCAATAATGCCGTTATCTACCCTGAACCAAAAGTCGTTAAGGAGTTTATTGTTTATCTGCGACACTCTATAAATTGGTGGACAGACAAAGCAATTATCTAGAAATTCAAGGCCAGAAAATTTAATTTCATTAAGTTGATTTCGATCTATTCTGCTGGGAGCTACTAAAATAGTTTGCTGTTTTTGCTTTATCCTCGTCGACTGTTTTTGTATGTACTCAAGAATAAAAATCTCAGTACTTGCAATTTCAACACGACTATTTGAACTTGGCACAATGATGATGTCAAATTCCAATATGAAGTCATATGGCAAGCCGAAAGTCCAAGTTAAATCTGCAATTGTGATATCAGAATGTGTCCCATACTGTCTGAGGGCCGCCTTGGCCTCGAGCATCGTGTATCCAGAGTTTTGCTGATAAGACAATACTGCTTTATAGCCTTGGATATTCTGATGGGGGTTCTTGCTAATTAAGTTCGACGAGGTTCCTTGCTTGTCAAAATCAATCAATGAAACCTTATATTTTTTTTCAATAGCAAGATAACCCGCTAAATTAGCTGAAATAGTACTTTTACCAACGCCACCCTTTTGGTTGGTAATTAAAATCTTAATCTTGTTTTTCACAGCAACTTGTAAAGTTGTCTCATATTTTGAATCTTCGCATTAACTATCTGCGCTTGCTCCAACTCTTTAGAAAAATCTTCTTTGTTAGTATGCTGCATAATCATCAAAATACGCTTGGCTTGATCATGCTGAGCTAAGCTTGCCAGACTTAAATAATAAAAAGCCAAACGTTGATTCACTGGAATAATCTCGCCTTTTCCATAATAGCTACCTAAAGTGTAAGCCGCCTGACGACTGCCTAATTCTGAGCCTTTAGCTAATAGATCAATGCCTTTATCAATATCCTTGGGGACTCCTTGAGCCGCGCCAACGCCTGTAATAAGAATATTACCTAAATTACAAAAGGCATCATGAACTTCTTCTTTAATAGCATCAGAGTAGAAAGCTAGAGCTTTTTTGTAATCGGGTTTACCGCCAACTACACCTTGCTCATGGATTAGTCCAAGGTTGTAATGTGCATAGCCATTACCTCGAGCCGTTTCTCTATTAAGCCAATTCATTAGACTCTCGGCCTGATCTGTTTTTAATAGTCCATCAAAACACATCTTGATTAGGGCGAATTGTGCATCTGCACTTAATTCATATTGCGCTAGATCAAAAAAGATTTCAAAAGCCGCATCATTCCTTCCCTGACGTAAATTTTGTTCACCCAACTCTACACTTGACATTACTCACCCCTTATTTTGGTGTCTATCAGAGTAGTCCTATATCCTGACTTTATCTATTAGCTTAAGAGCCAATACAAATAATAAAAAAATATTTTTAATTCAAATATGTTGTTATTCAAAGGCAAAAGCTACCAAAATAAATCTTCTTATTCACTCCAGAGCTAATACGAAAATGCACTATATCTTCCACATTAATAAACTACAATTAAAGTCTAAATTTATTAGAGGTTGATCATGTTTTCTAAAAGCTATACAGATGAAATTTCAAATGATCATGATGAAGATGATTACACCTCTCAGAATCCT
>CANCQD010000024.1 GCA_947380285.1 Burkholderiaceae bacterium
GGCTTGGATTCATGCAAAACGAAACCACGTTCAATTTGAACAGGGCCCCCAAAATACACCGGCTGATCTAGCAAAGGGGCAATTTCTAATTTGAGATCAATTTTGTCAAAAAGAGTACTCAAATTTACCTCTGTTGGCCTATTAACCACCAGACCCATTGCGCCTCTCTCAGTATGCTCAAAAAGATAGATTACTGATCCAGCAAAGTTGGGGTCGACCATACCAGGCATCGCAATTAAAAACTGATTGGCTAGATGGTCTGCAGAAAAAGAAATTGATGACTCCGGCATAGAGACTAAGCCTGAAGCAGTGGGTGCTTTTTTAGCGGAAGTCATGGCATCTATTTTACAGAATATCTAGATTTTTCCGGTAACCCAGTAAGCAAAAAGTCCAACTATTTCATGAATCAGGATGTTCCAGTTATAGGCTCCATCCACCAAGTCAAACATTGTCCACTGGAGGCTATAAGCCGTTTGATAATCTACTGGCACAGGAATCACATACAAACCTTGTTTTTGGAAAATCTTGGTTGAACGGTACATATGGCTAGCAGAGGTAATTAGGAGCCATGGCTTTTGTTGCCCTGCATCCGTTTTTAGACCAAACTCCTCCATCATCGGCTTCATATAGAGGACATTTTCATAGGTATTACGAGACTGTTTTTCGTAATGTGCGTTTTGCTCGCTTAAGCCCTGCTCTTGGATCAGCTGCTTAAAGGCATCCGCCTCTGAAACGCCCTTAGGATTGATGCGTCCTGAGTAGCCGCTAAATATGAACGCTACATTTGGATTCTTCCGTATCAGCTCAAATGCTTTGGTAACTCTTTCAGCGGATGAATAGATCGGAATCTCTCCACGATCAACGGCAATTTCTCCGCCATCAATGGCGCCACCCAAAATAATGATTCCACCGATATCATTTTCGGATAACTTTGAAAGCGCTGTTTTCGGAACAGCATTCTCAAGCGCCCGAAGAAAAACTTCAGATGCTGGAAGCCAACCCACCAGAGCAAGATCTACCAGAGCCAATACTAAAAACCGCTTACAAAGATGAGGTTTTCGCAAAGACAAAAAAAGTAGCGCCATCAGAACAAAGATGGGCACCCAATTAAGTGGCTCAATACAAAATTGCACCGCTTTAGAGAGAATAAAAAAGATCGTATCCATGATTCTTTAGGATCTTACCCTGTCTAACCCATGCAGCCGCCTGCATTTACCTGAAATAAGCCCTAATATAGGGGCTATGCAAAAAGCTCTTGTTTGGCTCCGACGTGACCTCCGTCTATATGACAATGCTGCCCTCCACCACGCCCTCAAGGAGAGTAAGCAGATATGGCTTGCCTTTATCTTTGATACCGATATCCTCAATCCCCTGCTGAAGGGTGAATTAAATGCCAAAGGATTCAAACCGGATCGTCGTGTTGACTTCATTTGGCAGGGCCTGAAGCAAATAGATGATGAGCTCCGCAAACAGGGGGGTGGACTCATTGTTCGCTTCGGCAAGCCTACTGAGTGCATTCCCGTAATTGCTAAAGAATTGGGTGTTGAAACTGTTTTTACCAATCATGATTACGAGCCTGCAGCGATAGCAAGAGATGAAATCGTTAAGGCATCCTTGGAAAAACTGGAAATACATTTTGAGAGCTTCAAAGATCAAGTGATTTTTGAGAAAAAAGAAATTCTGACCAACTCTAATACTGTCTTTTCTATCTTTACGCCGTACAAAAATAATTGGCTTAAAACTCTTCAAGAAAAAGATCTCGCTGCGTATGAGTGCAATCCAAAGTCTGGACAGCTTGCTCCAATTCCTAAAAAATTAGATCAATCATTTCCCCCTCTTGAATCCATGGGCTTTTGCGCCACAGGTATTGAAAGCTACCTCCCACCTGGCTCTGAAGGTGGTCAAGCCTTTTTAGAAGACTTCTTACCGCGCATTGATCAATACCAAATTGGTAGAGACTTTCCCGCAATCAAGGGAGTAAGTTATCTATCGACGCACTTACGCTTTGGCATGCTGTCTATCAGAGGTTTGGTGCGCGAGGCCCATCGACGAATGCTAGCAGGAAGTATGGGTGCAACCATTTGGTTAAGTGAATTGATATGGCGTGATTTTTATTTCATGATTCTTGCTAATCATCCGCGCCTTGCAAAGGGTGCATCTTTTAAACCGGACTATGAAAATATCGTTTGGGAATCTGGTCCAAAAGCAAAGAAACTATTTTCCGCTTGGTGTGAAGGTAAGACTGGCTACCCGCTAGTTGATGCAGCAATGCATCAACTCAATCAAAGTGGCTACATGCATAATCGTTTACGTATGGTAGTAGCAAGTTTTTTAACAAAAGATTTAGGTATAGATTGGCGCTGGGGTGAAGCCTATTTTGCCGAACATCTGAATGACTTTGAGCTTTCTTCGAATAACGGCGGCTGGCAATGGGCCTCCTCATCGGGTTGTGATGCTCAGCCTTATTTCCGGATCTTTAACCCCATCACCCAGTCAGAAAAGTTTGATCCAGAAGGCAAGTTCATCAAACGCTATCTGCCACAACTGGAAAAACTCTCCAAGAAAACCGTTCACGCCCCATGGAAAGCCGGCCATATAGAGCTAGAGGCAGCTGGTATCAGCCTTGGAAGAGATTACCCTCTGCCAGTAGTTGATCATGACGAGGCACGTAAGAAGACTTTAGTGCGCTATAGCGTTGTGAAAAAAATCACTTAGCACTAGCTATATCCCCTGATTTCCGCTTTAAGATGAGCTATGAGCAAGATCTATGCTGTAGGTGATGTCCAAGGCTGCGCACCTTCATTAAAAGCCTTAGTCAAAAAACTCCCACCGAAATCCAAAATGATTTTTCTGGGAGACTTAGTCAATCGTGGACCTGACTCATTAGGCGCATTAAGACATTTAAAAACTTTGCAAGAGTCTGGACGCGCTGAGTGCATCTTAGGTAATCATGACTTGCACCTTCTGGCGATTGACGCCGGTCTTCGAAAAACAAAAGGGCTTGATACCGTTACACCCATCTTAAATGCTCCTGATCGTACAGAACTCATTGACTGGATTCGAAAACGTCCCATGGCACTCAGCAATGGTAAGGTGCTTACTATTCATGCAGGAGTACTACCGCAATGGGATCTACAACAAACTATTGAATGCGCTCAAGAGGTAGAGAAGGCATTGCGCGGTAAATCTTACAAAACCTTTTTAGCCAATATGTATGGTGATACTCCCACTAAATGGAGCAACTCCTTAAAAGGACATGAGCGCTTACGAGTGATTACTAATGCATTAACCAGAATGCGTTTTTGTAGCCCTACTGGGCAAATGGAGTTTGAAAGCAAAGAAGGTTTAGAGGATGGCCCTAAGGGTTATACCCCTTGGTTTATGGCGCCCAATCGAAAAACGGCCGACACCTTGATTTACTTTGGGCATTGGTCCACATTAGGTTTGCTGCGCAAACACAATGTCATTGGCCTAGATACTGGCTGTGTTTGGGGCGGAAAACTCACTGCCCTTGAAATCGCAGGCTCCAATAAAGACAGTAAAAAATTAGAAATCATCCAAGCAGATGGTTATGATCATCCGCTACGCATGTAAAACAAAAATAGAGTTTTCAGAGCTTCTTAAATGAATTTTCTGCGGCAGTAATAATCTCATCAAGCACAGCGTTGTCATGTGCAATAGAGGTAAAGCCAGCTTCATAAGCAGACGGCGCCAAATACACGCCTTCATCCAACATCAAGTGGAAGAATTTCTTAAAAGCATCAATATTGGATTTAGTCACCGCTTCATATGAGGCTGGCACCTGATCCGTAAAGTAAAACCCAAACATACCACCTACGCTATCTACGGAAAAAGGAATATTATTTTTATCAGCAGCTGCTTTTAAACCAGCCATGAGCTTTTCAGTCTGACCAGTTAAACACTCATAGAAACCCTCTCTAGAAATAATCTCCAGAGTTTTTAAGCCTGCAGCTACGGCAACCGGATTTCCAGAAAGAGTACCGGCCTGATAAACATTTCCTTGGGGCGCAAGCTTAGACATGATTTCTTTCTTGCCGCCAAAAGCCGCCATTGGCATGCCACCGCCCATTACCTTACCCAAGCAAGTCAAATCAGGAGTAATTCCCTGCAAAGATTGAGCGCCACCTAAAGCCACTCTAAAGCCAGTCATGACTTCGTCATAGATCAATACGGCGCCATACTTACTGGTGAGAGATCTAATTGCCGCCAAAAACGCTTTAGATGGTTGAATCAAGTTCATATTACCGGCGATTGGTTCAATGATGACTGCAGCAATTTGATCGCCCTGCTTTTTGAATACTTCTTCAATCGCAGCAACATCGTTGTAGGGTAATACCAAGGTATGCTTCACTAGATCCTGCGGAACGCCGCCGGAAGATGGTGCATTTTGGGTGGAGTCAGCAAAAGTAAGTAAGCCTGAGCCCGCCTTGACTAACAAGCTATCAGCGTGACCGTGATAGCAGCCCTCAAACTTAATAATCAAGTCACGACCAGTGTAACCACGCGCTAAACGCAAAGCGCTCATCGTCGCTTCTGTTCCACTAGATACCATGCGCACTTGTTCAACACTTGGTATGAGGGTACATATACGTTCAGCTAGCTCAATCTCGCCTTCGGTAGGAGCGCCATAACTAAAACTAGTCTCTGCAGCTTTCTGCACCGCAGCCACCACTTCTGGATTTGCGTGGCCCACAATCATAGGCCCCCAAGACATAATCAAATCGATATAGCGCTGATCATTGGCATCCCAAAAATAAGGGCCCTTAGCTTTGGCAACAAAACGCGGCGTTCCACCCACTTGACGAAAAGCCCTCACTGGGGAGTTGACACCTCCAGGAATTGTTTTTTGTGCGCGCTCAAACAGTACTTCGTTTTGATTTACTTTTGCCATAGTTATTTCTAATTAAATTGCCATCATTTCAAAGTCTTCTTTACGAGCGCCGCACTCAGGACAAGTCCAGTTCATTGGCACATCTTTCCAAAGAGTTCCCGGTGCAATACCTTCATCCGGCAATCCAGCAGCTTCGTCATAAACCCAGCCACAGATTAAACACATGTAAGTTTTAAATTCCATTACTTTGATCTCCACCTATTGATTGCTTATCTCGGCTCATTCTTTTATTTTAAGATTTTATGCTGATATTGGTCAGCCTTGAGCTGGTCGCTTAACGTGCATCTCAAACTTAAATAAACGACACTCAAGAGGACCATTAAACAATGGGGTGCGCTTAGATTCTTTGATCCGCAGTTGGCCTGGGAGAGCCATATCCGCCGTAAGAACAAAGATATTCCAGCCACCAAAATCATCTTTGAGATGTTGTCCAAATTGACGCAAAAATTCAACGAATTTTGGATCCTGCTCTTCCTGAGCCTGCAGCTTTTTCAACGACTCCCGACTAGAGCGCTTGGCGCTCTGACGCCCAGTCTCTAAATTGAGCTCAAAACGATTGTCTGGTTCCTCAACGTCATCATGGCGAATCTCTTGATTAGATCGATCCTGACCACGCCCGCCCTTAATCACTAGTCGCTCGCCGTATGGTGGATTTAATAACATCACACCTTCGCTAATATTGCCCGGTGGCTTTGCAGCTAAAGCGTCGACCTGACGAACTACCGGTTGGTCTGGTAATTGAGCTCTTTGCCAGTTACTCTTAAACATCGATACCAATTTCTCATTAATATCACCGCCAGAAATTTTTAAAGTGTCAACACTAGGATACTGCTTACGTTTTTCTAGTATCAGCGCAAGAGCAGCCTCTTTCAAACCCAACCAATGCTGATGCTCAGCAGCCTCATTAAATGGCTTAAGTCGCTGAAATCCAAAACCATCTGCAGAAGTTACTAGAGGGCGATAAGCCAGACGACTTGGTTTAGCATCATCGCCATACATGCCTGCACGAATGGCGCCAGGCGGAATAGATAAGGCCATTTGGGCAGCTTCAATTAAAAAGGTACCGCTACCACACATGGGATCAAATAAAGATTGGCCAGGTTTCCAAGCAGTGAATGACAAAATACCAGCAGCTAAATTCTCTTTTAAGGGTGCATCACCTTTTTCATCACGCCAGCCACGCTTGAATAAAGCCTCACCAGAGGTATCCAAATAAATGGTTGCCTGGGTTGCTGTTAAATGTGCCTGTACTCGTACGTCCGGAAAAGCAGTATCGATACTAGGCCGATCTCCTGTCACGTCACGTAAGCGATCAACAATTGCATCTTTAATTTTGAGAGTTGCAAAATTTAAACTCTTTAATGGAGAGCGATGTGCTGTCACATCAACTCGTAAAGTTTGCTTAGAAGTAAACCACTCTTCCCACGCTAAACCACTAGCTAACTTATACAAATCCTCTTCTTGTCTATAGGACGCTTGTGCCATTTGTAATAACACTCGACTCGCAATACGCGAATGTAAATTCAATGCCATCGCTGCAGATAAGGGCGCAGCAAGGCCAACCCCACCTGTGGGGCTAGTCGGGGTTGAGTCTATTACCCAAGCACCTAAAGCCTTGCATTCTGGGCGTCCAGCAATCTCTGCTAGCTCCTGGGCAAGCGGCACTTCCAAACCGCCTGGACAAACAACAAAAAATCTCATGGGGCTAACAGTCTTAAAAGGATATTAAAAAAGGGTTGCTCTTTATGGCTTAAAGAGCACTAAGGCAACAATAATCACCAATAAGATTACTGGGGCTTCATTAAACCAACGAAACCAAACACCAGATCGCGTATTCACACCAGAGCGGAATTTCTTCAGCAGATTTAAACAGGCATGGTGATAACCAATCACCAGGATCACAAAAAATAATTTGGCGTACATCCAAATATCACCAGCACCAATGCCGAAGTAAAGCCAAAGCGTCAGACCCAACAAGACAGCCGGTATTGCCAAGATGGTCATAAACCGAAAGAGGCGATCGGCCATACCTAGTAATCGAGCATAAGCCTGAGGATTTTTTTCTTCAGCCAAGTTCACAAAGATTCTAGGCAGGTAAAACAATCCAGCAAACCAGGAAGTAATCAATACGATGTGAAAAGTTTTGATCCAGAGGTAGGCGTTACTCATATTTATTGTGTGTAGTTTGTTCTATTGAATTTAAGTACGGATCTCGCCATGACCCATAACGACATACTTCAAGGAGGTCAAACCATCGAGGCCGACAGGACCGCGGGCATGTAGCTTGTCATTAGAGATACCAATTTCTGCGCCAAGGCCATACTCAAAACCATCGGCAAAGCGCGTGCTGGCATTAACCATTACGCTAGCACTATCGACTTCACGCAAGAAGCGATCAGCCTGCGACTTGCTATTAGTAATAATGGCATCAGTATGTTTGCTACCATACTGCTCAATATGATTCATAGCCTCATCGATATTGGCCACGGTCTTAATAGACAAAATTGGTGCCAGGTACTCAGTTTGCCAATCTTCTTCCTTAGCATCGACTAAATTCTGAAAGCCGCTGGCCTCTAGGGTCTTGCGAGTCACACTGTCAACTCGAAGTTCCACGCCTTTATCTTGATAAATCTTACAAAGGGTTGGCAATACCTTATTAGCAATCTCTTGATTTACCAACAAGGTCTCCATCGCATTACAAGGCGCATAGCGTTGAGTCTTGGCGTTATCACATACCTTCACAGCCATTGCAATATCAGCATCAGCATCAATATAGGTATGGCAGATGCCATCTAAATGTTTAATCATTGGAACACGGGCTTCAGCCATCAAACGCGCGATCAAGCTCTTACCTCCACGCGGCACGATGACATCAATATATTGGGTCATCCTGATCATCTCGCCTACAGCGCTCCGATCCGTAGTGGTCACTACTTGCACGGCATCCTTAGGCAAGCCTGCAGTTGCTAAGCCCTCTTGAATAATCTGGGCCAACAAAGTATTTGAATCAATAGCCTCTGAACCGCCACGCAAAATTACTGTATTTCCAGACTTTAGGCACAAAGCGGCTGCATCAATAGTGACATTTGGCCGAGACTCATAAATGATGCCGATTACCCCAAGTGGCACACGCATCTGGCCAATTTCTATTCCGGAAGATTGCTTTTGCAAAGCAGAAATTTTTCCTATTGGGTCATCCAGGGAAACAATTTGCTCCAACCCCAAAGCCATAGTTTCAATTGTTTTAGGCGTCATAGTTAGGCGATCAACAAAAGCAGCATCTTGTCCATTCGCCATCGCGCGCTCAACATCAACCTGATTCACCTTCTGAATCTCAGTAGATTTTTGACGAACAACTTTAGCGATATGTAATAAGGCTTGATTCTTTTGCTCACTAGATGCGCGCGCCATCGCCCGCGATGCAGTCCGTGCTCGCTTCCCAATGTCTTGCATCATTTCATGAATAGATAAACTCATTTTTAACTCTCTTATTTCTTAACGCAGTAAATTTCCGACCAAACGCAAACCATCCCAAGGGTCTGCTGGCAATTCTGCCGCATACAACCCTTTTACTTGGCGATCTAAGCCCGCAGCAACTTGCATTGCCCTGCGCAGCTTGAGGGGCTGAACCCTTCTAAGTGCCGCTGGGTACAAACGTTCTTTATTTCCCCAGATTCGGTTAGCTCGCATGAGATTCTGAACAGATTCGCCTGCATCACTTGCTGCCTTCAATTTAGATAGTATCCGAAGCTCCTCAGTTACGCTCCACAGAATTAATACCAGCGGCTCTCCTTCGCCTCTTAAGCCATCTAACATGCGATTAAGCCTAGCGAGGTCACCAGAAAGCATGGCCTCAGTTAATTCAAAGACGTTATAACGCGCCACCTTCAGAATAGAAGAGCGTATTTGCTCCTCAGATAATTTTCCAGTGGGGTACAACAGGCCCAACTTCAGAATCTCTTGATGGGCGGCAATTAAATTACCCTCCACTTGATCAGCAATAAACTCAAGTGCGCGTTGACCTTCAGGTCCCGCTTCAACCTCTTGATCTTGACGCTTCAATCTGCCAGAAATCCAATGTGGTAAATGACTACGATCCAATGAGTCAATCTGAATAGCCATCCCCGCATCATCTAGAGCGCTAAACCAAGCTGATGTCTTTGTCTTACCATCTAAGCGGGGCAAAATAATACAAACCACCGTATCCGGACCCTCGAGTCCATTCTTTTGAGATGCAATTTGAGTAGCAAACTGCTTTAACGCATCCGCCCCATCGCGACCAGGCTTGCCCGTCGGAATGCGCAGCTCCACCCAACGCTTATCGCCAAATAAAGACATGGTCTGCCCAGCATTCAATAAAGCACTCCAGTCAAAGCCGCGTTCCTGTAACAACACCTCACGTTCGGTAAAGTTTTGCTTCTTGGCCGCAGCCCTCAGTTGATCCATTGCCTCCATCATCAATAGCGGCTCATCACCACTAAAAACATACAATGGCAACATGGCAGCACTAGAGTTCAAAGACTTTAGGTGCACTTGCAAGGCATCCACTTTAACCATGCCTTAATTCACCTCTAGAAGGCTCTGACTTGCGGCGCTCTTGCAGCAGCAGCAACGCGACGTAAGATTTGAATAGCCAAATCTTTACGCATTAGAGTTAAGAATTGTTGAATCTGGACATCGGTAGCCAAAACCGTTGAAACCGTGAAGTCCATATCGCGAGTGATGTAAATCTCAGACTCAGGCACAACTTCAGCTCCAGCCAAATCAAACGCTCTAAAGCCAACGCGAATATTGAGTCGATAAGCAGATACCTGACCATTCGAGTTATAAGCCAAAATCTCGCGACCATTAATATCATTGGTAATTTCTAGGATGAGATCTGCATCTTTAGGATTAATGGCTACTTTGGCATCTGTGCCAGTCAAAATCGCCGTCTGCAAATCGGCCCTCAAAGGTGGAGACGGATTACCTGTAATCGCAATCACCTTGAATGGCAAATCCACCATGCCTCGCAAGCGATAGCCGCAAGCAAGCAAGCCACTCAGAGGTGCTGCGGCAATTAAACCCAACATTGCACGTCGCAGGTGATTTACGCTCATCGCTTTAGTTTCTGTAAAAGGTTAGGCAACAATATTGACCAAACGACCGGGTACCACAATCACTTTTTTAGGTGCGCCACCATTTAGCGCCTTTTGTGCAGGCTCACTTTGCAAAGCTAAAGACTCTACTTGCTCTTTGGTAGCATCTGCAGGCACCTTAATATCGCCGCGCAACTTGCCATTAATCTGGAGCATTAAAGTGAGCTCCGTTTGCACTAAAGCTGCCTCATCAACAGAGGGCCAAGGCGCATCCAGCAAGAGGCCAAAAGTCTTGGTATATCCAAGGTCTTTCCACAAGACGTGAGTCATGTGGGGAACTACTGGATAAAGAATGCGCAACAAAATACTCAAGCATTCACGCAATACCGGCGCGCTAATGGCAGCATTCTGATCCAACTTAATTGGCTCCAGAATATTGAGCATCTTCATGGCCGCAGAAACAACTGTGTTGTACTGGCGACGTTGATAATCAAAGTTAGCTTGCTTCAAAATTGTGTGGACATCGCGACGCAATTCTTTTTCAGCATCACTCAAGTTGCCGGGCAAGTTTTCCGAGGCATCGCGCAATGCGCTTGCTTGACTACTAGAGTACATCCATACCCTACGTAAGAAGCGAGATGCGCCATCCACGCCAGCACCCGACCACTCCAGTTGTTGTTCAGGAGGGGCTGCAAACATCACAAATAAACGCGCAGTATCTGCCCCGTATTGATCAATTAAAGCCTGAGGATCAACGCCGTTATTTTTACTCTTAGACATCTTCTCAACGCCACCAATAACAACGTGGGTATTGGAAGCATCTCCGATCAACTTAGCGCCTTGAGGGCGACCTTTTTCATCAAGGTCTAATTCCACATCCAAAGGATTTAGCCAAGTTTTCTTACCAGAAGCATCTTCGGAGTAATAAGTCTCGTTAAGAACCATGCCTTGGGTCAGTAAATTCTGAAACGGCTCTTCAAAAGTAATGAGCTTGAGATCACGCATGACCTTAGTCCAAAAGCGCGCGTAAAGCAGGTGCAAAATCGCATGTTCAATGCCGCCAATATATTGGTCCATTGGCATCCAATATTCATTACGCTCATCCACCATAGTCTTGGCATTTGGGCCGGTATAGCGCATGAAATACCAAGAGGAATCTACAAAGGTGTCCATCGTGTCAGTCTCACGGCGCGCAGGCTTGCCGCACTTCGGGCACTTCACATTCAAAAAGTCAGCGCGTTTATTCAGTGGGTTGCCGCTACCATCGGGCACACAATCTTCCGGCAACACTACAGGTAGATCTACCTCAGGCACTGGTACTGCACCACAACCCGAATTACTCTCATCGCCACAATGAATAATCGGAATTGGCGTACCCCAATAACGTTGACGAGAAATACCCCAATCCCGTAAACGATAGGTAGTCTTCATTTCGCCAATACCTAGCTTTTCTAATTCTTTCGCAACAGCGCTCACCGCCTCCTCATGGGATAGGCCATCAAACTGAGCGCTATTAAAACAAACGACGTCGTCTTTTTGGGCATACCAATCTTCCCAGCGAGTGGCATTAAACATGGGCGACTCACTTTTGAGGGCAATGACTTGCTTTATTGGCAAGTCATACTTGAGAGCAAAAGCAAAGTCGCGCTCATCGTGCGCTGGTACACCCATGACGGCACCATCGCCGTAGGACATTAATACATAGTTACCAACCCAGACCGGCACTGGCTCGTGTGTCAAAGGATGCGTGACATACAAACCGGTAAACATGCCCTCTTTTTCTTGAGTCGCCAAGTCCGCTTCGATCACGCTACCCGTTTTGCATTTCTCAATGAAGGCAGCAAGCTCTGGATTATTGGCGGCCGCCTTAGTAGCTAGAGGATGTTCAGCCGCTACCGCACAGAAAGTAACGCCCATGATGGTGTCTGCACGCGTAGTAAATACATACAAGAGTCCATCTTGAATAAAGTTACTATGATCATCGGCAATCTCGTGCCTAAACGCAAATCGTACGCCACGACTTTTACCGATCCAATTTTGTTGCATTGTCTTAACGCGCTCAGGCCAACCTAAACCATCCAAGCCAGAAAGTAATTGCTCTGCATAAGCGGTGATATTGAAGTAATAGCCTGGTATCTCACGCTTCTCAACCAAAGCCCCAGAGCGCCAACCGCGACCGTCAATCACCTGCTCATTCGCTAAAACAGTTTGATCAATTGGATCCCAGTTCACTACTTGCGTTTTGCGATAGGCAATACCCTTTTCTAACATCTTCAAAAAGAGCCATTGGTTCCAGCGATAGTAATCAGGACTGCAGGTTGCCACTTCACGCGACCAATCGATAGCTAAACCCATCGCAGCCATTTGCTTCTTCATATAAGCAATGTTGTCGTAGGTCCATTTCGCTGGAGGCACTTTATTCTGAATCGCCGCATTCTCGGCTGGCATACCAAAAGCATCCCAACCCATTGGCATGAGAACGTTATAGCCCTGCATGCGAAGTTGGCGCGCCATTACATCATTGATGGTGTAGTTGCGTACGTGCCCCATGTGGAGCTTGCCAGAAGGGTAAGGCAACATAGAGCAAGCATAGTACTTGGGCTTTTGTTTACCTAGTGCATCAACTGCATTCTCTGACACTTGATAGACTTGCGCACTTTCCCAATCAGCTTGCGCTGCCGCTTCAATACTGCGGTGGTCGTAATCCTTACTCATTCTTCGACAACTCTTTTCTTCTATTTTTAATTGATTGACTAATTATTTGCGCAAACCCAAAACATCTTGCATGTCGAATAAACCATTACTTTGGTTTTGCAAGAAACGTGCAGCGCGCAATGATCCCTGTGCATAGGACTGACGGCTTGAGGATTTATGGCTAATTTCTATACGCTCGCCATCACCAGCAAATAAGACGGTGTGATCACCGACGATATCGCCACCACGAATAGTTGCAAAACCAATTGAACCTTCTTTGCGTTCACCGGTATGTCCTTCACGCGCATAGACAGCAACATCATCGAGCTTTTCACCTAAAGCATCTGCAATCACCTCGCCCATCTTCAGCGCAGTACCAGAAGGAGCATCTACCTTATGCTTATGATGGGCCTCAATAATCTCAATGTCATACCCTTGATTGAGCATCTTGGCAGCAATCTCCAATAACTTAAAAGTCGCATTAACGCCAACACTCATGTTTGGAGCAAACACAATCGCTAAATTTGTAGAGGCTTTTTTCAAGCTAGCAATTTGGTCAATAGTCAGGCCTGTAGTACCAATAATCATTTTGGTAGCAGTCTTTTCAGCAACAGTCAAATGTGCCATCGTGCCTTCAGGTCTAGTGAAGTCAATTAAAAATTGTGAATTCGCAAGAACCTGAGCGACATCAGAGGAAATCAGTACGCCGGTTTTTTTACCCAAGAACGCGCCAGCATCATCACCCAATTGTGGGCAAGCGTTATGCTCGAGCGCGCCAACCAATTGTGTATCCGCTGAATTGAGTACAGACTCAATCAACATCTTACCCATTCGCCCGGTTGCGCCTGCAATTGCTATCTTCATCATTAGTGTCTTCGCTTCTTTTTCAAAATTGCTGATGGAACTTACTTCAGCATCAACATAAAAGTATTTTTACTTAGCTTCACCAGCCTGAGGAATATTGAGAGCTCCTGGACCTAATGGCTGAGGCTGAGCATCTGGATCTTTTTTCGAGAAACTAAAAAAGTCCCAGAATGAACTACTAGTCGTGGCGGCAGGTATTACAGCCCCAGCTGGTAAGTTATCGGTCTTGCTTGGTACCAGTAATTCTGGCTGCTGCAACGGCGGTGTGACCGGCGGCTTATTAGATCCAGTAATGATGTCCCAGAACGAGCGCTTAGTTTTGGAGTAGTTGTCGATCTCAGCAACCAACTCTATTTCAGTTGGCAATGCATCACCTTCAAACTTCACCACTTTGTCGCCATCAAAAAATACTGTGACGTGACGCTCTTTGCCAATCGGCTGACCAGAGCGTTTAAATTCAAAGATGTAGTCCCATCGATTTGCATGGAAGTAGCTCGCTAATAATGGAGTGCCTAAAATTTGACGCACCTGTTCGCGCGTCATACCCAACTGCAACTTGGAATACTGTTCACTAGAAATGAAGTTGCCTTGCACAACGTCAGGTACGTAAGGTCTAAAAATCTTATTCACCCAAGCGCGTTGAGTTTCATCAACCGCAGAAGTGCACCCAACTACCCCCAATAACCCAAACAGGGTGAGCGCCACAATTCCTAGTCGAGCGGAAGAAATAGTCCTCCTCAAAACGGGACTCAAAAAACGGGTAAAAAGTTCAAGGCAATTTTGCATGGCTGGCCGTATCATTAAGACATTGATTTTAGCTCCCAATGCCATAAATATGACCCAAATCCCTACCCCTGAAGATTTACGCGATATCGGCCTAAAAGCGACTGGGCCAAGAATGAAAATCCTCGATTTCTTCCACCAAAATGGTGGTACCCACTTTAGCGCTGAAGATGTCTTTATGGCCCTAGCCAAAGAGGACAAAGAAATTGGTCTGGCAACGGTGTATCGAGTGTTGACCCAATTTGAGCGGGCTGGCCTGCTCTTACGCAGCCATTTTGAGTCCAGCAAGGGTGATAGCCGGGCGATCTATGAGCTCAATGAAGGTCAGCATCATGACCATTTGGTATGTATCGATTGTGGCCATGTGGAAGAGTTTGTGGATGAAGCTATCGAAAAACGGCAGCGTGATATTGCTAAAAATCTCGGTTTTAAGCTCCAAGAACATGCTTTGGCGATGTATGGGCACTGTCTGAAGAAAAATTGTCGCAATAAACAGCCTAAATAAGCGGTTTTTAACACCTTAGGAGCAAAAAAGACCTCAAATTGAGGTCTTTTTTTACAAAATTAAGCTTAAAAAGATGATTTAAGCGTTTTTTAATAACTTTTAGACACTCTTAGCTATTTTTGATCACTTTATAGCCATCAGAGCTTCAGCAGCATTTAGCATCTGCACTGAATAACCCCACTCGTTGTCGTACCAAGCCAATACCTTCACCAATTTGCCATCGGCAGATACACGGGTTTGAGAGGCATCATAAATACTTGGACGCGGGTCATGGTTGAAGTCGATAGAGACTAATGGCAATGTATTGAATCCTAAAATGCCTTTGAGCTCACCTTCACTAGCGGCTTTCAGAATGGAGTTCACTTCGTCCACGCTCGTGGCGCGACTTGCAGCAAAAGTGAGATCAACGACTGAAACATTAATAACTGGCACGCGCATCGCAAAACCATCAAAGCGACCTGCCAAGGCGGGAAGAACTAAGCCAACAGCTTTAGCAGCACCAGTCTTCGTTGGGATCATGCTAGTTACAGCTGAACGCGCGCGACGCATATCCTTGTGATACACATCAGTCAACACTTGATCATTTGTAAATGCGTGAATGGTAGTCATCAAGCCTGACTCGATGCCAATTTTTTCTAACAGTGGCTTCACCAATGGAGCCAAACAGTTTGTTGTGCAACTAGCATTAGATACAACAACATCGCTTGGCTTCAATACATTTTGGTTCACGCCATACACGATGGTTGCATCGACATCTTTTTCACCAGGAGCAGAAATTAACACTTTCTTTGCGCCCTGCTCAATGTGAATCATGGCTTTTTCTTTTGAAGTGAACTTACCAGTGCACTCTAAAACTAAATCTACGCCCAATTCACCCCATGGGGTTTCTGCAGGATTACGTGTACAGAACATTTTGATGCGATCGCCATTGACCACCATGCAATCACCATCAACAGAAACCTCTGCGGGGAAGCGGCCATGTGCAGAGTCGTATTGGGTAAGGTGGGCATTGATGGCAATGTCACCCATCGCATTGATCGCAACGATCTGGATATCGCGGCGTGGCTTGCCGTTTACTTGGTCCTCATACAAAGCACGCAATACCATGCGACCGATACGTCCATAACCATTAATTGCGACACGAATTGTCATTTATTTCCCCTTACTAATATTGAATTTATTTCGAATTTCGAATTTTGTCTTTTAAATTATTTCTTCGCGATGCATTGCTTAACCGTCTTTGAAATTTGATCGACCGTTAAACCAAAATATTCATAGAGCTGAGGTGCAGGTGCAGACTCACCAAAGGTATCTACACCATGTACAGCGGCGCAACCATATTTCCACCAGAAATCACTTACGCCTGCCTCAACTGCAATACGTGGAATATTGGCCGGCAATACCTTTGCTTTATACGCTGCATCTTGTTGATCAAAAACAGTGGTGGAAGGTATCGAAACAATTCGAACTCCCAAACCTTCTGTCTCTAAACGTGCAGCGGTTTGCAATGCGAGCGCAATTTCAGAGCCGGTGGCGATGATGACTGCATCAATTTTTCCAGACTGAGGATCTCGCAAGACGTAACCACCACGTGCGATATCTTTAATCTGCGCAGCAGTTCGAGATACAAATGGGCAGTTCTGGCGGCTAAAAATCAAGGCGCTAGGACCGTTTTTACGCTCAATGGCTGCGCCCCAAGCTACCGCGCTCTCTGTGGTGTCACAAGGGCGCCACACCATCAAATTAGGGATCAAACGTAAGCTAGCCACATGCTCAACAGATTGATGAGTCGGACCATCTTCTCCCAAACCAATCGAGTCATGGGTAAAGACAAAAATGCTACGCAACTTCATCAGGGCAGCCATACGCAAAGCGTTACGACTGTAATCCGAGAAGGTTAAGAAGGTGCCACCAAATGGAATATAGCCACCATGCAAGGCAATTCCATTCATGATTGCACTCATACCAAATTCACGCACACCATAATTAATATGGTTACCCCATTGATCAGCGCGCACTGCTTTACATGCAGACCAATTTGTTAAATTGGATCCCGTTAAGTCAGCGGAGCCTCCCATAAATTCTGGTAAAGCGGGTGCCAAAGCTTCAATTGCATTTTGACTTGCTTTACGAGTAGCGATTGTCTCCGCCTTTGTCTGGCAAGTTTTTAAATACGCATTTAATGTAGATGAAAAATTGTTGGATAGTTCACCTTCCATACGACGCTGCAACTCAGAAGCGAGCTCTGGATATTTAGTTTTGTATTTTTGGAATTCTTTATTCCACTCGTGCTCAGCCGTTTGTCCACGCTTCTTAAAATCCCATGCTGCATAAATATCTTTCGGAATTTCAAATGGCGCATAAGGCCAATTCAGCGCTATGCGAGTTGCGGCAATTTCAGTGGCGCCCAATGGTGAACCATGTACTTTATCGCTACCAGCCATATTTGGCGAGCCTTTGCCAATGGCAGTCTTGCAGCAAATCAATGTTGGCTTAGCGCTCTTTTTGGCCTTAGCGATGGCAACTGATACAGCCTCAGCATTGTGACCATCTACATCACGAATCACATTCCAGTGATAAGCCTCAAAGCGCTTCGGCGTATCTTCGTTAAACCATGAAATCACTTTGCCATCAATTGAGATGCCGTTGTCATCCCAGAACGCAATCAACTTATTCAACTTTAAAGTGCCAGCTAATGAACAGACTTCATGACTGATACCCTCCATCAAACAACCATCGCCTAAAAAAGCATAGGTGTAGTGATCAACGATGTTGTGACCCGGACGATTAAATTCTTCTGCGAGTAATTTCTCCGCAAGTGCCATACCTACCGCATTGGAAATTCCTTGACCCAACGGACCAGTGGTAGTTTCCACACCAGGCGTAATTCCATACTCAGGATGGCCAGGGGTTTTGCTATGCAATTGACGGAATTTTTTTAATTCCTCAATGGGCAAGTCATAACCAGATAGATGCAAGAGTGAATACAGCAACATCGAGCCATGACCATTGGATAAAACAAAACGATCCCGATTTATCCAATGAGGATCGCTAGGGTTATGCTTTAGGTGATCACCCCAAAGTGCAACGGCAATATCCGCCATTCCCATCGGCATTCCCGGATGACCAGAGTTGGCCTGTTGAACCGCATCCATGGATAAATGACGAATGGCATCGGCCATGCGAATTTGAAGATTTGACATCGTAAATTTGGTCCCAAGAAAAAATAAATCGGCTACATTTCAGTAATGCCTCAATTTTATCTTCCCAGCCCATGGGAATCTCAAAAGCCAACCACCCTCACGCCTGAGGTTGCCCACCATCTGCGCGTTCGACGCATCCAAACCGGGGAATTTTTCCCGGTATTCGACGGCAAAGGCCAAATTGCCAGGGGTGAGCTCTTATCTTTAGGCGGAAAAACCGGTCAAGTTCAGTTAACTGATATCCGCACTGATACCCATCGCGAGACCCCATATGCCATTACTTTGGCTCAAGGACTAGCCGGTGGCGACAAAATGGACTGGATTGTCGAAAAAGCCGTCGAGACTGGCGCACAAAATATTGCTCCCATGCAATGTGAGCGGTCCATCCTAAAACTTACTCGTTCTAGCGATTTAGAGCGTGCCCAGAAGCGGCTTGCCCATTGGGAGGGGATCATCCAGGCAGCCTGTGAACAATGCGACCGGACCGTTTTTGCCAACCTGGAACCGATCCAAACATTTGAAGCTTATTTAAACGCAAGCCCAAAGCCTGCTCTCAAGCTACTGCTGAGTCCTGATGCCACCAAAAGCATGTATTCAGTACTGATAGAAAATAATCCCCAAGATATTGTCCTCATGATCGGACCAGAAGGAGGTCACTCTCCCGAAGAAGAGACTCAAGCCCAAGCTGCTGGTTATCAATTAGTGTCCCTAGGTGAGCGAGTGCTTAGAACTGAAACAGCAGGCGTGGTAGCTATTACAGCGGTTCATAGTGTATGGAACCCTGAAATGCAAAATCGCCTCAATTAGAGGCGATTTACAGAACTTCTAAGACTGCAGCAATTAAGCGAAAGAGTAGAAGACGCGATATGGAGTACGGCGCTCGGCCCAGAAATCAACGGCATCGCGGAAAACATCCAACAGCGTTTCACGAGCTTCTTTGTCAAACTTCTGAGTGCATGGCAAACCTTCTAGCACCACCACAAATCCAGGCTGTGGACCTGATTTATCAACTGTAGTAGTTAAGGCATCCAAAAGCGGATCGTAGTTTTTTGCCTGCTGCTTAGTAAATGAGTAAGCAATCGCAATCGACTCTAGTACTTCGCCTTTAGTCATGGCGTTAGCACAATTGGCATAAATAAAGTGCTGACCCAATTCAGTAGCCGCTTCCTGTAAATCAGGAGTACGGAAAGCACGAATAGATTGCACAATATTAGGGCGCACACTGCGCAACATTGCCGGCGGTCCGGCATCGCGAACGGCCAAAGCGGCACGCCAAGAAGCTGTCACTTTTTTCCCCGAAACTTGATTTGCTGCATAGGTTTGTAAACGAGATAAGCCACCTTCAGCGTAAATATTGGCAGCCGATGACTCAGTTTCAAGTCGATCATTGCTATCCCAACTTTCAGCGCGGCTATGTTCATCGAAGCTGGCTGTATTGCTGTTTTCAGAGCGATTATTCATGATGGGTGCTAGGTTACCCCTAACACGCCATCAAATCAAGCCCAAATACAGTACATTTTATATAACACACTGATTTATATAGAAATAATTTATGTCAGTTATTGCTAACTTACATAAATTATGAATTCTTAAGAAATACCCCTAGCGTTACCTGCAGCTTTAACAACTGCCAAAGTTGTCACATTCACAATCCGGCGAACAGTTGCAGCTGGGGTGAGAATATGAATCGGCTTAGCAACACCCAATAACAATGGGCCAATCGCAATACCATTACCCGCTGCTATTTTTAACAAGTTGTAAGAAATATTTGCAGCATCAATATTTGGCAAAACCAACAGATTGGCATCACCCTTCAGCGCAGATGAAGATACTGCACCCTCACGAATACTTGCATCCAATGCGCTATCACCGTGCATTTCTCCATCAACCTCTAAAGTTGGATCTGCTTTTTGAAGCAATGACAATACTTCGCGCATTTTGATTGCTGATGGGGCATTGCTTGAACCAAAATTGGAATGGGATAGAAGTGCAACTTTTGGAGCTAGTCCTAGCTTTCTCATTTCACGGGCAGCCATAAGAGTGAGATCCGCCAACTGTTCGGCAGAAGGATCAAGATTGATATGCGTATCTACCAAGAACACTTGGCGACCCGGCAAAATCAAACCAGACATTGCTCCATACACGTTCGCACCAGGTTCATACCCAATGACTTCATCAACATACTTCAGATGAGTTGCAGAGCTACCTATCGTTCCACAAATCATGCCATCAGCCATGCCTTTTTGAATCATCAAACTTCCAATCAAACTGTTACGGCGGCGTACTTCTAACTTTGCGAAAGATTGTGTGACGCCCTTGCGCTCAGTAAGGGCAAGGTAGGTTTGCCAGAAATCACGAAAGCGTGAGTCATTCTCTGGATTAACAATCTCAAAGTCATCACCCGCCTTCATACGCAAACCAAACTTCTCAATACGATGTTCAATAACGGCTGGGCGCCCAATCAGAATCGGTGTAGCAAGGTGTTCATCAATAATGATCTGCACTGCACGCAATACACGCTCGTCTTCACCCTCAGCAAACACAATACGCTTTTGATTTTCAGGTACGCGCTTAGCAATACTAAAGAGCGGCTTCATCAAAGTACCTGAGTGGTACACGAATTGCTGTAACTGATTCCGGTACGCATCGAAATCTTTAATCGGACGCAAAGCCACACCATCATCCATTGCAGCCTTAGCAACGGCTGGGGCGATCACTGTGATTAAACGAGGATCAAATGGTTTTGGAATCAAGTATTCCGGACCAAAAGTTAGATTTTCAATGCCGTAAACAGATGTAACTACTTCACTCTGTTCCGCTTGGGCCAACTCCGCTACAGCCTTGACTGCTGCGACTTCCATACCACGAGTAATGGTGGTTGCACCCACATCTAATGCGCCACGGAAAATGAATGGGAAACACAAAACGTTATTCACTTGATTTGGATAATCAGTACGTCCCGTTGCCATCACTGCGTCTGGACGAACTGCTTTTACTTCTTCAGGCAAGATTTCAGGGGTTGGATTTGCCAAGGCATAAACCAATGGCATAGGCGCCATCTTCTTGACCATATCTTGCTTCAATACACCGCCAGCAGAAAGTCCTAAGAAAATATCAGCGCCTTCAATTGCTTGATCGAGCGTACGCAAATCTGTCTCTTGGCAGAATGGTTCCTTCTCAGGATCCATCAATTCTTTACGGCCCTTATATGCAACACCAGCTAAGTCAGTAACCCAAATATTTTTACGCTGAATGCCAAGATCAACCAATAAATCTAAACAGGCTAGCGCTGCCGCACCTGCACCCGAAGTCACGAGCTTTACTTCTTCTACTTTCTTGCCAACTACCTTTAAGCCATTCAGGATGGCTGCAGCCACAACAATTGCCGTGCCGTGCTGGTCATCATGGAAGACCGGAATCTTCATGCGTGCTTGCAACTTACGCTCAACTATAAAACAGTCAGGAGCTTTAATGTCTTCTAGGTTGATACCGCCAAATGTTGGCTCTAATGCCGCAATAATTTCGACTAACTTATCAGGATCGTTCTCATTGACTTCGATATCGAAAACATCAATGCCAGCGAATTTTTTAAATAAAACTGCTTTACCTTCCATCACCGGCTTACTAGCCAGCGGTCCGATATTTCCCAAACCTAAAACCGCAGTGCCGTTCGTGATCACACCGACCAAATTTCCACGTGCCGTGTATTTGAAAGCATTGGCCGGATCTTTCACAATCTCCTCACAAGGAGCAGCAACACCAGGCGTATATGCCAGCGCTAAGTCTCTTTGATTGGTCAGTTGCTTTGTTGGGGCAATTTCAATTTTGCCCGGAGTAGGAAATTCATGGTACTGAAGAGCCGCCTCTCTTAAGGCTGCAATTTGTTGCTCTTTACTATTTTCTTTGCTCATCCGCTAACTCGCTAAGTTCTCTATCTTGTCTTCGCTTATCTAAGACTTTAAGTCTTCAATTCTATTCCTCTCGGGCATTGACCACATAACAGCCATAAAATGGGGTATGTCTTCTCATTCCAAACCCCTTGGGGAATTTGACCTGATCGAACGCTTCTTTAAAACAGGAGCGGATTCCTTGGGCTCTAATGCTGATCAATCAATTGCCTTAGGCATTGGCGATGACTGCGCTCTAGTCAGGCCACCAGAAAATGAAGAAATTGCTATTACGAGCGATATGTTGGTTGCAGGAAGGCACTTTTTTCCAGACGCCAATCCCGAGCTATTGGGCTACAAAGCCCTTGCAGTCAACCTTTCAGACCTAGCGGCTATGGGTGCAAGGCCGCTAGGATTTACGCTGGCAATCGCCCTTCCAAAGGTTGATAGCCACTGGCTAGAAGGATTTTCTAAGGGCCTTTTTGCCATCGCCAAAGAATATTCTTGCCCTCTAATAGGCGGTGACACCACTGCTGGCCCCCTCACTATCTCCATTACCGCTTTTGGTGCCACCCCCACTGGGAAAGCCATTCGCCGCTCAGGGGCAAAACCTGGTGACGATATTTGGATATCCGGCGCTGTTGGTGATGCAAGGCTCGCACTTGCTGCACTGCGTCATGAAATAAATCTATCTACCAATGATTTGCAGGAAATCGAACATCGCATGCATCAGCCAACCCCCCGAATTGAATTGGGGATCAAACTAAGAAATATTGCGAGCGCCGCTTTGGATGTAAGTGATGGATTGCTTGGTGACTTACGTCACATTCTGAAACAGTCACAACTTGATGCAGAGATCCACTTGGATAAGCTACCCAAGTCGAGCATCTTGAAAAAACAAGGTTCCTCCATTCAAAACTTGTTTGCAGCGTGCGGTGGAGATGATTATGAAATTTGCTTCACAGCACCGTCCAGTCAGCGCGATAACATTCAAACTATTAGTCATTCACTCAACCTACCTTTAACTTTGATTGGTAAAACACTTCTTAAGAAAGAAGTTGAAGAAAAAATATATTTACTGGATGCATTTGGCATGCTTCTGAATGATGCAGAAACGGCACTCCTTCTAAACTCATTTGATCACTTTGCATCATGACCAATGTTCAGCAATCTGCAGATGTGAAACCAAACTTCAAATGGGTATTCCAAACCGCTAGTCGCACGCTTGCTTTTGGCTTTGGTAGCGGCCTAAGCCCAGTAGCTCCTGGTACTGCTGGCACCCTCTGGGCTTGGGCGGCTTTTTTAATAGGTGAATATTTTCTCAGTACTGAAGACTTCCTATGGATTATTGGTGGTGGTATTTTGTTCGGCTGCTGGATCTGCGGTTTTGTTAGTGAAGAGTTGGGTAAAAAAGATTTTGGGGGTATTGTTTGGGATGAGATCGTTGCTTTTTGGCTAGTACTGATCTTCATCATGCCGACTAATATTTGGATGCAGCTAATTGCTTTTGCGCTATTTCGATTTTTTGATGCAATGAAACCAGGTCCCATAGGAATGATTGATCGTTACTTTAAGAATGCTGCGGGTGATGCCGCTCAACATTCAACTTACCTTCAAATCATTTGGCGTGGATTTGGCATTGTGGTGGATGATCTAGCGGCCGCATTCTGCACGCTGCTCGTGATGGCTTTAATACAGTTCTTGATGAAATAATGAACGCGATTGATCTCACTAAAACCTTAGCCGATATTTTGCTTTCCAGAAATTGGACACTATCGTTAGCGGAGTCTTGCACTGGCGGTCTTGTCTGCGCCACTCTTACCGAGCTAGCTGGCTCAAGCGAATGGTTTGAACGTGGCTACATCACTTACAGTAACGATGCCAAAACAGAGTGTCTTGGTGTTTCGGCCCAACTCATTGAGTCCCATGGGGCGGTAAGTGAACAGACAGCAAAGGCCATGGCAGAAGGCGCCAGAATCAATTCTGGGAGTGATGTAGCCATCTCCATCACTGGGATTGCAGGACCTTCCGGCGGTTCAGCAGATAAACCCGTGGGAACAGTCTGTTTTGGTTGGGCTACTGAGAATCAAAGCCTGACTAGAATCATGCGTTTTGATGGTGATCGTCAAGCAGTAAGACAACAAGCAACTGAATTTGCACTTATTGAGTTAATTGCACTTCTCAGAAGTTAAGCACCAAGCCAAACTGCCAATTACTTCATCCAGCCTTTGCTATGGAAGTACCAAAGTGGAATGATTGCTGAAACTACCATGGCGCCAATTGCCATTGGATAACCCCAAGTGGCATCTAATTCTGGCATGTGCTTATAGTTCATACCCCATATGCTAGCTAGCAAAGTTGGTGGCATTAAAGCTACTGATACCACCGAGAAGATCTTGATGATCTTGGACTGGTTCAAGTTAATGAAACCAACCGTAGCATCCATCAAGAAGTTAATCTTATCGAATAAGAAGGCGGTATGGTTTTCTAAAGAATCAATATCGCGCAAAATTTGACGCGCTTCTTCTTGTTGTTCATCAGAGAGTAACTTGCTGCGCATTAGAAAAGACAAGGCTCTGCGGGTATCCATCACATTGCGACGAATACGTCCGTTGGTATCCTCTTCCTTGGCAATAGTCTCTAAGACCTCTGCAGCATCAGCATCATTAATGCTGTCAGAAAGCACTCGCTTACCAGCTTGCTCGAGGTTTTCATAAACCTCTTCCAAAGCATCGGCAGAGTACTCAGCATCGGTTGAGTACAAATCTAGCAGTACGTCTTTTGCATTACTAACTGATCCAGGGCGCAAACGTGCGCGCAAGCGCACCAAACGGAACACTGGCAAATCTTCATCATGAATTGAGAACAGCACTTGCTTGGTGAGAACGAATGCAACTCGAACGTTACGAGAGGTTTCTTCTTCATCCAATAAGAAATCAGTGCGGATATGAAGGTGGCCGTCATCTGCCTCAAAGTAACGCGCAGAAGCTTCTAAGTCACCTAAGTCATCCAACTCGGGTAAAAGCACACCAAAAGCCTCTTTAATCCAAATCAACTCCTCTTCTTCTGGATCAACGACATCAATCCAGATAGGATTGGCATATTGCAACAATTCATTGCGATCTTCGACTTGCTCTTGAGAGAGGCGGCCATTTTGCAGGACGAACAAGTTGATCATGGTGAACTCCTAAGGAATGTGCGCTAGTTTATCCTATAGAACATGACAGTTTCACTAAAATAAGCCAAATCCAATGAACTC
>CANCQD010000025.1 GCA_947380285.1 Burkholderiaceae bacterium
CTTCGGAAAATCAGGTGAGCGCAGAGTCTCAGTAATTTTGCGGTCGATATCCAAAATCCAAGAGGATGGGTCAGCTAACTCTGTAGCAACGCTGTCACGCAATGCACCCATTTGTAATAGCAGTTCGCGCATATTCTGCGCTCCAGCACCAGAAGCCGCCTGATATGTCATGGCGCTAATCCACTCAACCATGTCGGCTTTAACTAAACCACCCATAGCCATCATCATTAAGCTAACGGTACAGTTGCTACCAATCCAGTTCTTTCCACCAGCAGCTAAGGCTTTATCAATCACCGGACGATTTACTGGATCCAAAACTAAAACAGCATCTTCCTTCATACGCAAAGCACTAGCCGCATCAATCCAATGACCTTCCCAACCAGCGGCGCGAAGTTTGGGGAAAATCTCATTGGTATAGTCGCCACCTTGGCAAGTCAAAATAATGTCGCAACGCGAGAGTGCCTTGATGTCATTCGCATCCAGCAAAGTATTTTCGCTCTTAGTCACTTTCTGACCATTCAAGAGTGGCACTTCACCACCAGCTTGGCTGGTACTAAAAAATACTGGCTCAATAAGATCAAAATCCTTCTCAGCTAGCATTCTCTCCATGAGAACGCTGCCAACCATACCGCGCCAGCCAACTAAGCCAACCAAGGGTGTATTTGTATTTGCCATGATGATTAACTATCTAGTAAATTTAATTTCTGTGATGAGATTATTTTTGACTTCTCTTAAGCAAGTGCTGCAACTACAGCATCGCCCATTTGTACGGTAGATACCTTTTGCGTACCTTCTGTATAAATATCGGCAGTACGCAATCCTTGCGCTAATACTTTTTGGACTGCTTTTTCAATGCGGTCTGCTTCTGCTGGTATGCCTAAGGAATAACGCAGCATCATTGCAGCAGACAAAATGGTTGCCAGCGGATTAGCAATGCCCTTACCAGCGATGTCCGGCGCAGAACCATGACTAGGCTCATACAAACCCTTATTGTTCTTATCCAAAGAGGCTGATGGCAACATACCAATAGAGCCAGTCAACATCGCAGCTTCATCAGACAAGATGTCACCAAACAGATTGCCAGTCACCACGACGTCAAACGCCTTAGGCGCCTTCACTAATTGCATTGCTGCGTTGTCTACATACATATGGGACAACTCAACATCTGGATACTCTTGAGAGATCCGAATCATCACTTCACGCCAGAGCTGAGAAGTTTCGAGAACGTTTGCTTTGTCTACGCTACACACTTTCTTACCGCGCTTGCGTGCTGCATCAAAAGCAACATGGCCAATACGCTCCACCTCTGGTTCACTGTAATGCATCGTATCGAAACACTCACGCGCGCCTTTGAATAGCGGTGACTCAGAAGAGCGACTGCCCCTTGGTTGACCAAAATAGATATCGCCATTGAGCTCACGCACAATCAAAATATCTAAGCCGCCAATAATTTCAGGTTTTAGACTAGATGCAGCAGTCAACTCTGGATAACAAATGGCAGGCCTGAAATTAGCAAACAACTCGAGGTGTTTACGTAAACCCAAAATGGCTTGTTCGGGACGCAGTTCGCGTGGGAGAGCATCGTATTTCCAGTCACCTACCGCGCCAAACAAAATAGCATCCGCTTTTTTGGCAAGTTCTAAAGTAGCTGGCGGCAAAGGATGTCCAGCGACATCATAAGCTGCTCCACCAACAGGAGCCTCTTCTAAGTCAAATTTATGCCCAAGGGCCTGAAGCACTCGAACGGCTTGAGCAACGATTTCCGGACCGATACCATCGCCCGGTAGGACTGCAATTTTCATGAAAGGCCTTTAAATCAAAGAAATTACGGCAATTGTGTAGCAAGCCAAGGCATTTTTAGAATGCGCTCGGCTTCATAAGCCTTGATTTTATCTGCATGTTGCAGCGTTAAGCCAATATCATCCAAGCCATTGAACAGGCAGTACTTTCTAAAGGGGGCTACTTCGAAGCTGTAAGCAGTACCATCAGGAGCAATCACCTGCTGAGCATCTAAATCGACCGTTAATTGATAACCATTAAACGCTTGGGTTTCATTAAAAAGATGGTCAACCTGCATTTCAGTCAAAACAATCGGTAAAACACCGTTTTTGAAGCAGTTGTTGTAGAAAATATCGGCAAAACTAGGTGCAATTACCGCCCTAAAGCCAAATTGATCTAAGGCCCAAGGAGCATGTTCGCGAGAACTACCGCAACCAAAGTTTTTGCGGGCCAGCAAAATTCCGGCACCTTTATAGCGCGGTTGATTGAGAACAAAGTCTGGGTTAATGGGACGTGTACTGCAGTCTTGACCAGGTTCACCGTGATCAAGATAACGCCATTCATCAAAGAGATTTTGTCCAAAGCCTGTCTTCTTGATTGATTTCAGAAACTGCTTCGGAATAATGGCATCGGTATCCACGTTCTCGCGATTAAGCGGAGCAACCAAACCTTTGTATACCGTAAATTTTTCCATAATTCGACTTTGCTTCTAATTGTTTACTTCACTGGGGTAACGACCACATCCTTACCCTTGGTTTGAGATTGATTGCTTTGTTGTGTGTTGCTCGATCCACCCATGGATGTTCCCATGTTCTGCAAATCTTTACCAACACCTTCCATAGTGCTGCTGCAAGCAGAAATAATCATGCCAGCCGCACCAACAATTGCAAGCCTAGAAATTAAAGAGAGTGAAGAAAATTTCATTGATCAGTTTCCTTAAGAAATCTTGCGAACGTCAACAAAGTGACCTTCAATCGCTGCAGCAGCTGCCATTGCAGGGCTAACCAAATGCGTGCGGCCGCCATTACCTTGACGACCTTCGAAATTACGATTGGAGGTCGAAGCACAACGCTCTCCCGGTTCCAAGCGATCGGCATTCATAGCCAAACACATAGAACAGCCAGGCTCACGCCACTCAAAGCCGGCAGCCTTGAAAATGCGATCTAAACCTTCACGCTCTGCTTGGGCTTTTACCAAACCAGAGCCCGGCACAACTAATGCTAACTTCACATTAGCGGCAACTTTTTTACCTAAGCGATCGACGACCTTAGCTGCAGCGCGCATATCTTCAATACGACTGTTAGTGCAGGAGCCGATAAATACTTTATCAACAGAAATACTGCTGAGCGGTGTGTTAGGTACAAGATTCATGTACTCCAAAGCACGCTCCATGGCTGAGCGTTTATTTGGGTCACGTTCTTTTTCTGGATCAGGAACGCGCTCGCTAATCGCAAGCACCATTTCTGGAGAAGTACCCCAGGTCACTTGCGGAGCTATTTCTTCTGCACGCAATTCAACCAAAGCATCAAACTTGGCATCAGCATCCGTATGCAAGGTTCTCCAATATTGCAAAGCTTGCAACATCGCAGGGCCCTTAGGGGCATATGGACGACCTTGAATATATTCAATGGTTGTTTCATCTACAGCAACTAAACCAGCGCGGGCACCCGCTTCAATCGCCATATTGCAAAGTGTCATGCGACCCTCCATGGAAAGGTTGCGAATCGCTTCACCTGAAAACTCGATGGTGTAGCCAGTACCGCCTGCAGTTCCAATCTTGCCGATCACTGCTAAGACGATATCTTTTGCTGTAGAGCCTGGCTGCAAGCGACCATCTACGCGCACCAACATATTCTTGCTCTTTTTCATGAGCAAAGTTTGCGTTGCTAATACGTGCTCAACTTCAGAGGTGCCAATACCAAATGCCAGGGCACCAAAAGCACCATGCGTACTAGTATGAGAATCACCGCAAACTACGGTCATGCCAGGTAAGGTTGCACCCTGCTCTGGCCCGATAACGTGAACAATCCCTTGACGAGTATCGTTCATTTTGTACTGGGTAATACCAAAGGCATCGCAGTTTTGATCCAAGGTATCGACTTGCAACTTAGAAATCGGATCGGTGATACCTTCAGAGCGATCCGTTGTTGGAACGTTGTGATCGGAAACAGCCAAATTGGCAGAGATTCTCCAAACTGGACGCCCAGCCAAATTCAGACCCTCAAATGCCTGAGGACTGGTTACCTCATGCAGCAATTGTCGATCGATATAAATCGTGGCTGTGCCATCCTCTTCAGAGTAAACAACGTGGTCATCCCACAATTTGTCATAAAGCGTACGAGACATGAGTGGCCTTAATTACCTTATTTACGAACAGAGATGTTCGGAACCTTGCGGGTAGTTTCGCCAACGTACAACTGACGCGGACGACCAATCTTATACTCAGGGTCAGTAATCATTTCTTCCCATTGAGCAATCCAGCCCACTGTTCTTGCCAAAGCAAAAATACAGGTGAACATTTCTGTTGGGATACCCAAAGCACGTTGCACGATGCCAGAGTAGAAGTCTACGTTTGGATAGAGCTTACGGCTAACAAAGTACTCATCTTCCAAAGCAATCTTCTCAAGTGTCATTGCCAGCTTAAACAATGGATCATCTTGAAGGCCGAGCTCATTCAATACCTCGTAGCAAGTTTCACGCATCAGTTTTGCACGTGGGTCAAAGTTTTTGTAAACACGGTGACCAAAGCCCATCAAGCGAACGCTTGAGTTCTTGTCTTTTACTTGGGCAATGAATTCGTGAATCTTATCTACGCCACCATTAGCCTGAATGTCATTCAACATTTGCAAGCAGGCTTCGTTTGCGCCACCGTGAGCCGGCCCCCAGAGACAAGCAATACCAGCAGAAATAGCAGCGAATGGGTTTGTGCCAGAAGAGCCGCACAAACGCACTGTTGAGGTAGATGCGTTTTGCTCATGATCAGCATGTAATGTGAAGATACGATCTAAAGCACGAACCAATACTGGGTTTACTTTGTACTCTTCACATGGTGTTGCAAACATCATGCGCATAAAGTTTGCGGTGTATGACAAAGAGTTATCTGGATAGATAAATGGTTGCCCTACGGAATACTTATAAGACATTGCCACTAAGGTTGGCATTTTTGCGATCAAACGAATTTGCGCCACTTCACGCGCCTTTTCATCGGAATAGTCGATCTCGTCATGATAGAACGCAGCCATCGCACCAACCAAGCCAGTCAATACAGACATTGGATGGGCATCACGACGGAAACCACGCAAGAAGAATTGCATTTGCTCATGAACCATGGTGTGGTGTATCACCATTTCATCAAATGCTTTTTTCTCGGCAGCGTTTGGCAATTCACCATTGATCAACAGGTAGCAAACTTCTAAGAAGTCACAGTTATTTGCTAAATCTTCAATTGGATAGCCGCGATAGAGCAACTCACCCTTATCGCCGTCGATATAGGTAATTTTGCTGTTGCATGACGCAGTAGATAGGAAGCCTGAATCGTAAGTGAACTTACCAGTCTGACCATAAAGCTTGCGAATGTCGATTACGTCAGGACCTACTGTCCCTTTGTAAATTGGCAGATCAATATCTGGCGTTCCATCCGAAAACGAGAGTTTTGCCTTGATGTCCGATTCAATCATTTCTAATCCTTAGTCATTCAAAATTATGATTAATACACTATTCACTCATACATCCATGAAGCTACTGCACCAAAATGCTGAATTACTTCTCTCTCAGCCTTTGTAAAATCCTCTTGAAAGAGTCTGTTTGCCTCTCTTTCTCCAGACTTGCCACAGAATCTTTACGACCTATCAACAAATCCATTAAGTCGTTGTCATCTAACGCCAACAACTGGCTTAAAACTTTTCCATCTTCTGCGCTTAACTGAGTGCCGTAACGCTCAAAGAAACGTTGCAGAATTAAATCGTTCTCTAGCAAACCCCTACGAGCATCACTCTTTAAACGATACAACTCCGCATTGCTGAGGGTCATACCGCCCTACGAACCATCAACTCCTTAATCTTGCCAATCGCCTTCGTTGGATTCAAATGCTTAGGACATACATCCACGCAATTCATGATGGTGTGGCAACGGAACAAACGGTAAGGATCCTCTAGGTTGTCCAAGCGCTGATTGGTTTCTTCGTCACGGCTATCAGCAATAAAGCGATACGCCTGCAACAAACCAGCTGGACCCACAAACTTATCCGGATTCCACCAGAATGATGGGCATGAAGTTGAGCATGAGGCACACAAGATACACTCATACAAACCATTTAACTCTTCACGCTCTTCTGGACTCTGGAGACGCTCTTTTTCAGGTGGCGGATTATCGTTTACCAAGTAAGGCTTAATCGACAAATACTGTTTGAAGAACAAAGTCATGTCGACGATCAAATCGCGCACTACTGGCAAGCCAGGTAATGGGCGCAATGTGATGACCTTAGGCAAAGTCAACATATTGGTCAAACAAGCCAAACCATTTTTACCGTTAATATTCATTGCATCTGAACCGCACACACCTTCACGGCATGAACGACGATAAGAAATTGTTTCGTCTTGTTTCTTCAAAGAAATCAAAGCGTCTAACAACATACGCTCACCAGTAAGCTCTAACTCATAGCGCTGCATGCGTGGAGCTGCATCAACGTCTGGATCGTAGCGGTAAATTTCGAATATACGGATATCACTCATTTTCTATTTCTCTTCGCTTAGAAAGTACGTTCTTTAGGAGGGAAGGACTCAACCGTTAAAGGCTTCAGTACAACTGGCTTGTAAGAGAGCTTATTTCCCTCGCTATACCAAAGGGTATGCTTCATCCAATTCTCATCATCGCGCTCTTGATGATCGTCATGGGAATGCGCACCGCGACTCTCTTTACGAGCTGCAGCAGAAATCATGGTTGCATTTGCTGTCTCAACCAAGTTAGCAACCTCCAAGGCTTCAATACGTGCTGTATTGAAAATCTCGGACTTATCCTTAACCCATAAGTGCTTAGCGCGCTCTGTCAATTTAGCCATTTGACGAACACCTTCGTCCATCAACTCTTGGTTACGGAATACGCCAGCGTACTTCTGCATGCACTTGCGAATATCGTTTGCAACATCTTGAGCGTATTCACCAGAGGTGGAGTCATCCAATGCTGCAATGCGAGCCAAAGTTTGTTCGCCAGCATTTGCAGGCAAAGGTTTAAATTCACGATTCTTGAGATCAAGGCCAACGATATGGTTACCAGCCGCGCGACCGAATACCAAGAGATCGAGCAATGAGTTTGTACCCAAACGGTTAGCGCCGTGCACTGAAACACATGAACATTCACCAATAGCATATAAGCCATTAACGATTTCATTATGAATGCCGTTAGCAGGCACAACGACTTGCCCATTGATGTTCGTAGGAATGCCGCCCATCTGATAGTGAATCGTTGGCACCACCGGAATGGGTTCTTTAGTGACGTCAACGTTTGCAAAGTTAATACCAATTTCGTAAACAGAAGGCAGTCGCTTCATGATCGTCTCGGCGCCAATGTGTGTGAGATCGAGCACAACATAGTCACCGTTAGGACCGCAACCGCGCCCTTCTTTAATTTCTTGGTCCATACAGCGGGATACGAAATCTCGTGGGGCTAGATCTTTATATGTTGGTGCGTAACGTTCCATGAAACGTTCACCATCTTTATTGCGCAAGATGCCACCCTCACCACGACAACCCTCTGTCAACAACACGCCAGCACCAGCTACGCCAGTTGGATGGAATTGCCAGAATTCCATATCTTCCAATGGGATTCCTGAGCGAGCAGCTAAGCCCATACCGTCGCCGGTATTGATAAAGGCGTTTGTGGATGCATCCCAAATACGGCCTGCACCGCCTGTAGCCAACATCACAATCTTGGCTTCAAGGATATATACCTGTCCGGTTTCCATTTCGAGAGCGGTGACACCAACAACATCACCAGCATCATCGCGAATCAAATCGAGCGCCAACCACTCGACGAAGAAGTTTGTTTTAGCACGCACGTTGCGTTGATACAAGGTATGCAACATAGCATGGCCAGTACGGTCAGCAGCGGCACAAGCTCGTTGCACTGGCTTCTCACCATAGTTCGCAGTGTGTCCACCGAATGGGCGCTGATAAATTGTGCCATCTGGGTTACGGTCAAACGGCATACCAAAGTGCTCTAACTCGTAAACAACTTTTGGCGCCTCGCGACACATAAACTCAATCACGTCCTGGTCACCCAACCAGTCAGACCCCTTGATAGTGTCGTAAAAGTGATAGTGCCAATTGTCTTCACTCATATTGCCTAATGAAGCTCCGATACCGCCTTGTGCAGCAACGGTATGTGATCGTGTTGGAAATACTTTAGTTAATACAGCAACATTCAGGCCGGCTTCAGCCAACTGCAAAGATGCGCGCATACCTGAACCACCTGCTCCAACAATCACCGCATCAAAACGGCGGCGTGGCAATGATTTTTTAATTGCAGTCATCTAATTACACTTTCCACAAAATTTGAATAGCGTAGGCCGCACAGGCTACGAGATATAAAACAGTTAACACCTGAAGTGTTAGACGAATGCTGACAGGCTTGATGTAATCCATCCAAATATCGCGGATACCAATCCAGGCGTGATAGAACAAGCTGATGAATGCCAGCAGCGTCAATAACTTCATAAATTGATTGCTAAACAAGGCAGCCCAACCTTCATAAGTAGCGCTACCAGTTACACAGTAATCAACCAACAAAACGACTGTGAAAACCACCATCACAATTGCAGTTACACGCTGAATAATCCACTCTTTAAGGCCGTAATGAGCACCTACAACTAAGCGCTTTGGTCCAATTTGATAAATGGGCATGAAATTTCCTTAAATGATGTGCGCTTAGTACAAGCCGAACAGTTTGAGACCAACAATCGCGGTCAAGGCTAGACCTAAGAAAAAGACAAAGATCGCCGAACGGTTTGCATCAACCTTTTCAACACCGATCTCCAAATCCAACAGCAGATAGCGAATGCCAGCACAGAAATGGTGCAAGAAGGCCCAGATTAATCCAAGACAAATCAATTTCACCATTACATGGCCCGTAATTGCCTGGAAGTTTTGATAGCTCAGCTCTGAAGCTAAGCTTTGATCTAAAAGATAAAGCAGGAAAGGCAACATTAAAAACAGTGCCGCTCCGCTGATACGGTGAAGAATTGAAACTTTACCGGCCCAAGGAAGGCGGTACTGAATCAATTGCGCAAGACCAATATTTCGGTAAACCGGTCTGTCTTTTTTTACGCTTTGCTGTGAATCAACCATGGGTAATCTCTATCTTTAGGTGGAGGTTCATTGTGGTTTTGTTGTATCGCAACATATTCTATTGGAAACCTTAGGCGTGGTGGGGATTTTTTGGCGTTTAAAGGGGTGAATTACTGGTTTTTACTGATATAGCTCTTCATTAACTTAGTTCAATTTATTCTCGTAATGCTGCTCTGAAGTGTCGTACCTAGCATGACGAATTTCTACTGGTTTATTCCCGTAGGTATAAGCCAAGCGCTCCACAGAGAGGAGCGGAGCCCCTTCCTTTAGGTGAAGATGTTTAGCTATTACGTCATCAGCAGACACAGCCTTAATTTTTTCTTCAGCGCGTACCATGTGGGTAGCGTATTGCCCCTCATAGAATGCATACAAGGGTCCATGCCATGCGTTAAGTGCTTCAAGATCCAAACCCTTAAAACGGGCTCCAGGCAGAAAAATTTCTTCAAAAACAATCGGCTTGCCTGCGAAGCTTTGCACTCGATCGATATGAATGATGGATTCTCCTGCCTTTAATTTAAGCAAATTGGCTACATAAGCTGTCGCCTTAGTTTTTTCGCAGGATAAAAATTGATTGATTAGGTGGAACTTTTCACCAGAATCGGGGGCTAAACGCAAAAAGCGGTATTGCCAGTCATCTTCTTGGTGCGTGGCTACAAAGGTGCCCTTCCCTTGTCGGCGAACTAGCAGGTTTTGGGCGGCAAGCTCATCAATTGCTTTGCGAACCGTGCCTTGGCTGACGGCATAACGGGTTGCAAGCTCCATTTCGCTGGGAATAGCCTCCCCTGGAAGCCATTCCGAGGCTTGCAAACTAGCCAAAATCATCGCCTTAATCTGTTCGTACAGAGGGCTAAATGAGGCAACAGGCAAAGTCAAATCAGTCAAATTAACTCCAGACCGCGTCAATTGGATAAAATTCAGGGTAATTCTAGTCTTATATAAGACATCATTGACAGTGTAAAGCTAAAGTCCCTACACTTAAATGGATAATAGAAAAGTTTTCATTAATTAACCCTCTTAACCTTCTTCTGGAGTTATTAGTAATGGCAAAAGCCCCAATGCGTGTCGCCGTAACCGGTGCAGCCGGTCAAATCGGATATTCCCTTTTATTCCGTATCGCCAATGGCGACCTTTTAGGCAAAGATCAGCCCGTAATTCTGCAATTACTTGAAATTCCAGACGAAAAAGCTCAAAAAGCCTTAACAGGCGTAATGATGGAATTAGAAGACTGTGCTTTCCCACTGTTAGCAGGCATGACAGCGCACTCCGACCCAATGACTGCATTTAAAGATATCGATATTGCCCTGTTAGTTGGCGCACGCCCACGCGGACCTGGCATGGAGCGTAAAGATTTACTCTCCGCTAACGCACAAATTTTCACAGCCCAAGGCAAAGCATTGAATGCAGTTGCTAAGAAAACTGTGAAGGTATTGGTGGTTGGCAACCCAGCAAATACCAATGCATACATCGCCATGAAATCGGCTCCAGATATTCCTGCGAAGAACTTCACAGCAATGTTACGCCTCGATCACAACCGCGCTCTATCACAATTGGCCAGCAAGCTGAACAAGCCTGTTGCTGATATTGAGAAATTGGTTGTTTGGGGTAACCATAGCCCAACAATGTACCCAGACTATCGCTTTGCAACGATCGATGGCAAATCAGTAAAAGACTCTATCAACGATGCAGCTTGGAACAAAGATGTATTTATTCCTACTGTTGGTAAGCGTGGCGCAGCCATCATTGAAGCTCGCGGCCTTTCTTCTGCAGCCTCTGCAGCAAATGCGGCGATTGATCATATTCATGATTGGGTTCTCGGCACAAATGGTAAGTGGGTAACTATGGGTATTCCTTCTAAAGGTGAATACGACATTCCCGCTGAAGTAATCTATGGCTTCCCAGTGGTTTGCGAAAACGGCGAATACAAAATGATCGAGGGTTTAGAGATCGACGAATTCTCCCGCGAGCGCATGACACATACATTAAATGAATTGCTCGAAGAACAAGCCGGCGTAAAGCACTTGCTCTCTTAATTTTCTAAGGAAATATTGCACATGAAGAAAACTCTTCTCACCATTAGCCTGGGATTTGCTTGTCTCACTAGCGCTGCAACTGCAAGCGCTAGTGAAGAATTTACTTGGAGCTGTAGCGAAAGCAAACAGTTCAAAACCTCTGGCACTGTCGAGAAGGTACGCCTCACTTGGGAATCCAAAACTTATGATTTAGATCGCCAGACTTCCTTACCGGGTAGCCTGCGTTATAAAAATCCTAATTCTGGTTATGACCTTGTGGTGTTGGGCAACAAAGCCATGTTGTTCAACATTAAGGCGGGTGTGCGCCTTGCTGATTTCTGCCAAACAGCAGAGATGAAGTCAGGCAAGCTGCCACACTTGTTTGCTGGCGCAGAACCGTTTGTGCAGAATTAATTTCTGAAATTGCATTAAATAAAAAGCCGAGAAATTCTCGGCTTTTTTGTTGCTTGGTGTCTTGTTTAGTTTTGATCTAATGAAACAAAGGCTGTTGTAATGGGGCATCTTCTGGCATCTCAGCATGCACCGCCTCGCCAGAGCGATCTGGAAATAAAGGTGCGCCACAGTCATCGCAAAGCTCTGGATCAAACAGCATTGCATGTCGGAATACATCCTCTACTCCCGCATCATGCAAGGCATCACAAATCTTCTTAATCGGACTTTCGTCATCCGATAAATCATTTAAAGCATCGCTCGCCACACTCTCGCGATCGTACAGGGGCCAAATCACCCCATACATCACTTCAGAAGAGCCTTTTGAACTGAAAGAAATGCGGTATTCATCAGCCTGCTCCTCACCAAATGCGCCAACTACACAAGATAAACCGGCAGGCGTTATTCCGAGTGCACTTTCCAAGAAGTTGGCCGCCGCACGAATACTTAAGGGTCGCACATGCTTATCGGCCAAGCGGCAGTTTGTAAAATACGCTTCCGGTAATAACAACTCAAACTCGCAACCAGGCATGAGAGAGGCAATCGGCTCTTGCATTGCGTTTTGCCACCCGATCAAACTCACGCCACGCTCTTGTCGTGCTGGTGGCTCTGCCTGCCAACGAAATATTGGCGAACCACTTGGCGCACTTAAGGCGGCAATAATAAAACGAGGGTCTGCCAAGACCGCGATTGTTTCAGACATGTCACGCAATTCGAGCTTAACGTCTTTTCCTGAAATGGCAGCAGTCGCTAAAGCCTCAGTCAGGACACGAGTTTGACAATGAGAATGTGGCATTTGATCAATGCTATACAACCAAGGAACAATGGCTATTCGCGTATCGGTTGATGCAATCGCGCTATGTAAGGCCTGCGCGGTAGACTCAATGATGCTGACTGGTAATGGTCCAGAAGGAATCTGATATCGAGTATGAGCAACTATGGGCATTGCTAGTAGCAGCACATCCCAATCCTGCCCTTCATGCGCAAGCTTCAATGACTCAGCCAATGTTTCCGCAATATCAGCGAGCACTTCAAAGGCTACAGTATTGATCCGAAAGGTTTGATCTAAAGCAGCATCAATCACATTTTGATTTTGACTTTTGAGCAAGCGCATTAAACGCACATTTAATCGCTCTTCCCAAAAACGATCCTCGATGTGACTTCCAGAAGCAGCCAATGAAATAGCGTCAGCCACTAACTTCTCCACCTCAGGAGAATTCCGTTGCGATGCTTTAGTGCGATGTACGGCCATTATTTTCTTTCCGCCCTTCTAAATACTGGCTTATCTACTTTAGATTCTGCTGCATAGTATTTGTAACCATCTAAATTAAAGCCTTTTAAATCAACAGGGTCAGTAATTCTATTTTCAACTACGTAGCGCGCCATTAAGCCACGAGCCCGCTTGGCATAAAAAGAAATAATCTTGTACTTACCGTCCTTGGCGTCCTGAAACACCGGGGAGATAACTTGGCAATCTAATGCTTTTGGCTGGATCACCTTGAAATACTCCTCCGAGGCTAAATTCAATAGCGCGGGCATCTTTTGCTTTTCCAGAACCTTCTTGATGGAATCGGTTACACGACTCCCCCAGAAGGCATAAAGGTCCTTCCCTTTGGGATTTTTAAATGTAGTACCCATCTCCAAACGGTAGGGTTGCATCAAATCTAAGGGCTTTAGTGCGCCATAAAGGCCAGACAAAATACGGATATGGTCTTGGGCAAATTGCACTGACTTTGCGTCTAGGGTTTTGACATCAAAACCATCATAGACATCCCCGTCAAAAGCGTAGATTGCCGGCTTGCTATTCTCATCGGTGAATTTCTTGGACCAATCTCGGTAGCGACCAACATTCAGAATAGCCAATTGATCGGATAAACCCATCAATTTGGCAAGATCTTGGGGGGCCAACTTCTTGAGATCGGCAATCAGTTTGGCCGATTCTGAGACAAACTCAGGCAAAGTTGATCCCTTGACCTTGACGGGGGTCTTGTAATCCAAGGATTTAGCAGGTGAAAGGACGATCAGCATGGCACAATTTGTTAATGTATTTTTACCATTCTAGCGACTACCGAATATATCCGCTTTAAAAGACAGACTACCACCCTTAACCCTCATGAACCCGCTAGAGACCCCCTCTTTTCCAAGCCGCCTACCGCAGGTCGGGACTACGATCTTTACAATCATGTCAGCTCTTGCTGCAGAGCATGAAGCCATTAATCTTGGGCAAGGTTTTCCAGACTTTCCGTGCGACCGCAAACTGATTGGCGAAGTAAATACTGCGATGTTGGCAGATCACAATCAATACCCGCCGATGATTGGTATTGCAGAGCTTCGTAATGGTATTAGTCAGAAGATTAAAAATTTATACGGCCATCAATACGATGCTGATACAGACATCACTATTACTGCAGGTGGGACACAAGGCATTCTGACGGCTATTCTCGCTTGCGTGAGCCCTGGTGATGAAGTCATCATTATCGAACCGGCCTACGACAGCTACCGACCATCGATTGAATTAGCAGGCGGTAAAACGATTTCCGTTTCATTAAAGGTGGTGCGCGACGAAATAGGCCAAGTTGCTTCATATCAAATCCCTTGGGATGCATTAGCAAACGCAATCAATCCTAAAACACGTTTAATCATTATCAATACGCCACATAATCCCACAGGCATGGTTTGGGATAAGGCTGATTTAGATCACCTAGCAAATCTAGTTCGCAATACTTCGGCCTTAATTTTGAGTGATGAAGTCTATGAACATATGGTCTATGACGGTGCGCAGCATCATAGCGTGGCCTCCCACCCAGAGCTGGCTGCTAGGAGCTTTCTCATCTCCAGCTTTGGCAAAACCTATCACGTCACCGGCTGGAAGGTGGGTTATGTCGCCGCACCACCTGCGCTAACAAAAGAGTTTCGTAAGGTTCATCAGTTCAATGTGTTTACTGTTAATACGCCAATGCAATATGGTCTGGCATCCTATTTGTCTGATGCCGAACATTATTTAAATCTACCGACTTTTTATCAAGCTAAGCGAGATTTTTTTAGGGCAGGATTAAGTCAAACGAAATTTAAACTATTGCCAACCCCCGGAACCTATTTTCAATGTGTGGATTATTCATCTCTGAATATTCCACAATCAAAATTAAGTGAAGTAGATTTTTGCAAATGGCTTACTACCGAAGTTGGGGTAGCTGCTATTCCAGTTTCTGCTTTTTATGAGCAATTTACCGAGTCTGGCGTCATTCGTTTTTGTTTTGCAAAGCAAGATCAGACTCTGACTAATGCATTGCAGCGTTTACAAACTTTATAGAGGATAAGATGGCAAACCCAAAATCGAATGGTGTGATTGATGTCTACAGTTGGCCAACACCAAATGGTCACAAGATACACATCATGCTCGAAGAATGTGGTTATCGCTTAAACCGTGACTGGATTGCTCACCCGATTGATATAGGCGCTGGTGACCAATTTGCCCCGGAGTTCTTAAAGATCAGCCCTAACAACAAGATTCCGGCGATAGTCGACCCCAATGGACCGGATGGAAAACCCATTAGTCTCTTTGAATCGGGCGCCATTCTGCTCTATTTAGCGAGTAAGACTGGCAAGTTCTTGCCGCAAAACACGCGCGGTAAGTTTGAAGTGCTGCAGTGGTTAATGTTCCAAATGGGAGGCCTAGGCCCTATGCTTGGACAAAATCACCACTTCCGACTCTATGCGCCCGAGAAAATTGATTACGCAGTCAATCGCTACACCAATGAAGCCAAACGCATCTACGGAGTATTGGACAGCCAACTGAAAGATAATCCCTATATTGCTGGTAAATCCTATTCCATTGCTGATATTGCGATTTATCCATGGACCCGTAATTGGAAAAATCAAGGTATTGATATTAACGACTACCCACATTTCAAACATTGGTTTGAAAAAATTGGTGAGCGTCCAGCGGTAAAGCGTGGTTGCGAAGTATTAACCGCATTACGCAAGCCCTTGCATGATGACAAGGCGAGAGAGCAGTTGTTTGGTTCAACCCAGTATCAAAAGAGGAAATAAGATGAGCATTCAAACAGTAGGCGTCATCGGTGCAGGCACCATGGGCAATGGAATTGCGCAGGTGTGTGCAGTTGCCGGCCTAGATGTAGTGATGGTGGATATTAACGATGCAGCCGTACAACGCGGCCTTGAGCAAATTAGCAAAAGCTTAGATCGCCTCGTCAAAAAAGAAACTCTAACGATTGAAGCGAAAGAAGCTGCGCTTAAGCGCATTAAAGGCAGCACTTCTTATGCAGACTTTAAAGGTTTGGAATTGGTCATTGAAGCGGCAACTGAAAACCAAGCAATTAAAGAAAAGATTCTTAAGCAAGTAGATGAAATTGTGGGTAAAGACACCATTATTGCCACCAATACTTCTTCTCTTTCTATTACCAAACTCGCAGCGCTTGATTCCAATCCTGCGCGCTTTATTGGCATGCACTTCTTTAACCCACCACCCTTGATGGCCTTGGTAGAAGTGATTCGCGGCTTACAAACCAGTGATGCTACACACGCAGCAATTATTGAAATGGCTAAACGCGTCGGTAAAGAACCAATCACCGTTAAAAACTCGCCAGGGTTTGTTGTGAATCGTATTTTGTTGCCAATGATTAATGAGGCATTCTTTGTTTTATCCGAAGGACTTGCTAGCCCAGAAGATATTGATGCCGGTATGAAGTTGGGTTGCAATCAACCCATTGGCCCACTAGCTTTAGCAGATCTTATTGGATTGGATACCTGCTTAGCAGTGATGGAAGTCTATTTTGAAAACTTCAGCGACTCCAAATACCGCCCTTGCCCACTACTTCGAGAAATGGTTGCAGCTGGATATCTCGGTCGCAAAACTGGTCGTGGCGTTTACACCTACGAAAAGTAATTTTCTCTACCCTTATTAACGAAATCACTCCCATCGTGAATCCCATACCGCCCTTAGTGCGCAAACTTGGCTATGCCGGCCTCATTCCCTTTATTGGACTAGCATTAATGGTTCAACTAGCGCCAACACCAGTCAATTACTTAAGCGCTGAATCTTTAGCGGGTTATGGTGCTGTGATCACCTCATTTATGGGTGCTTTACATTGGGGTGCCAACCTACATCTTTTAGGCAAAGCACCTGTAGGCGACCGCTGGGAAGATCGCAATGCTTGGATCTGGGGTGTCATACCCGCACTAGTTTCTTGGGTGGCACTTCATATTTATATTCCGGTCGGTTTATTAATTTTGGCTTCGACATTAATCATTCAGCGCAATATTGATCAAAATACCTATCAATATTATTTTTCTGATGAGGCAGCTCGCTTAGCATTCATGACTATGCGCAATCGCTTGACCTATGTTGCTGCAGCATGTTTGGCCTGGGCATCTTTAGTCATTCTTTTTGTTCAAGCATGATGCAATGAGCAGTCTTTTTGATAGCACACCGCCTCCCCCTTTAGCGGAAGCGCTGCGTCCAAAAACAATCGAAGAAGTCATTGGGCAAGCCCATTTATTAGCCAGTGGTAAACCACTTAACCTAGCATTTGCCTCAGGTAAACCCCATTCGATGATTTTGTGGGGCCCTCCGGGCGTTGGCAAAACCACGCTAGCTCGCCTCTCAGCAAAGGCGTTTGATCGCGAGTTCATTGCCATTTCCGCAGTTCTAGCTGGCGTAAAAGAAATCCGTGAAGCGATTGAGCAAGCCCAGCAAAACATGGCTCAATATGGCAAGCAAACCATTTTGTTTGTCGACGAGATCCATCGCTTTAATAAAAGCCAGCAGGACGCCCTGCTGCCCCATGTAGAGTCCGGCTTATTTACCTTTATTGGTGCCACCACCGAGAACCCCTCATTTGAAGTGAATTCAGCCCTCTTGTCTCGTGCTCAGGTTTATGTTTTGAAGTCGCTTACCCCCGAAGAACTAAAACTACTCTTTGAGCGCGCGCATCAACATGCAATGCCCGATGTGCAATTTGACTCTGCAGCAATGAATACCATCATCTCGAATGCCGATGGTGATGCAAGACGCCTTCTTAATCTAGTTGAACAAGTTCGCAATGCAGTGTTTACGCCCAATGCAGAAGTAACAATAGTTAATCAGCAATTTATTGAAAACGCACTGAGTGCTCAAGCGCGGCGCTTTGATAAGGGCGGCGATCACTTCTACGATCAAATCTCGGCCTTACATAAATCCGTTAGAGGATCGAATCCCGATGCGGCTTTGTATTGGTTTTGTCGCATGCTAGATGGCGGAGCTGATCCTCGTTATCTAGCCAGACGTATTATTCGCATGGCCTGGGAAGATATTGGCCTGGCAGACCCAAGGGCTATGCAATTAGCCAACGATGCAGCGCAGACCTATGAAAGACTAGGCTCGCCTGAGGGTGAGCTCGCCTTGGGGCAAGCGGTGGTTTATCTTGCAGTCGCCTCTAAGAGCAATGCAAGCTACAACGCCTTTAATGCTGCCCGTGCCTATGTAGCAAACGATCAGTCCAAACCCGTCCCCAATCATCTGCGCAATGCACCTACGAAGTTGATGAAAGAACTCGGTCATGGCAAAGAGTATCGCTATGCCCATGATGAGCCTCATGGCTATGCTGCTGGTGAATCCTATCTGCCAGAGGGTATGAAAGAACCTCATTGGTATGAGCCTGTTGAGCGAGGACTTGAAACACAAATCAAAGAAAAATTGGCTTTCTTAAAAAAGCTCGATGAAGAGCACAAGAAGAAATAATATGAGAAATAAAGCGAGCAATAAAGAGTAAGGTGATATGAGCATAAAGACGTTAGCCACTTTTTATTACGATATCGTCTCGCCCTTTGCCTATCTTTATATTAAGCAAAGACAGCGCCTTGAAGCCAAGCTAGATATTCAGCCCGTTCCAATTTTGTTGGGCGGCTTATTAAGAGCATCTGAGAACATAGGCCCTGGAGAGGTAGCTGCTAAACGCCCCCATACATATCAGTTCTGTGTCTGGCAAGCCGAGAAACTCGGCATCCCCTTTCGCTTTCCTGAGCACCATCCTTTTATGACAGTCGCTGCACAACGTTTGCTAGTTGAGCAAAATGCAGATTGGGCTATGGTTGAACGTGCCTTTGATTATGTTTGGGTGGAAGGCAAGGATCCCAATTTATCTTGGCCAGAATTTTGTGTTTACCTAGGGCTGCCAGCAGATACGCCTAAACCGGAAAGTCCAGAAGTTAAAGCCAAGCTGATTGCCAATACCAAGCAAGCTAAAACTGACGGTGCTTTTGGCGTACCTGCCCTGATAGTCAACCAGCACTGCTTTTGGGGGGTCGATACTATTGACTGGGTCCTGGATTACCTAAGCAGACCTGGCATGTTTGAAGGGGCCTCATATGCCTACGCTGGAAATGTTCCTAATGGTCTCAACTAGGCCTAATAATGAGGCTGGAAGCTTTTTATTCTAAATTAATCCAATTGCAGCAAGAGGTAGTTATCATAAGAAACATCACTTTATAGTGACTTAGTCTTACTTGTTTCCATCTACACAGACTCTAAGGAGCATCATGAAAAAAATTATTCTTCCTATCGCCGCCGCTGTTCTTGTAATGCCCTATCTGGCTGCAGCTCAAAATGCTCCGCAAGGCGCAATGATGGTTGCCAAAGGGCCAGGTGAAGTTGCCGCCGCTGATGCCATTCAAATTCAGGGCAAAGTGAAATCAATTGACAAGCAAAATCGTAGTGTTGTAGTTGTTGGACCACAAGGCAAAGAAGTTGCATTAGCTCTAGGTCCACAGGCTCGTAATTTTGATCAAATTAAAGTGGGTGATTTAGTAACGCTCACCTATGTACAAGCATTAGCTTTAGATCTGCATAAGTCAGTTAATGGCGGTAAATTAGGCCAACCTATTGTCTCCGAAGAATCTGTACGTGCAGCGCCTGGTAGCAAGCCTGCTGGTGCAGTTGAAAGAACAGTAAGCCTCACAGCAAACGTCATGAAGGTAGACCAGAAAAGTCAAATGGTTACCTTAAAAGGGCCAAATCGTACGGTGGAGTTAAAAGTAAAAGATCCTGCAGTACTGCAAAAGATTAAAGTGGGCGATCAAGTCGACGCTACCTTTACCGAGGCAATAGCAATCGAAGTCACGGCAGCTCCAGCCAAATAAGTCTTTTTAGAATGCAACTGCAGGCAAAATTTTTACTGCAGTTGCATTCTTTAGCAGGCTAACTCGGATTATTGAGGATAGTTCCTCTTTAAATAAGACTGAGCTTTCCCTTCTAGCATTGAGCAATACAATGAATACCATTCATACTATTTAATTCAAGGAATCTTTATGCGCAAACTATTTGCCAGCCTCGTTCTCGTTGCCAGCTGCTTTGCAAGCCAAGCCGCAATTGCTGGACCGAAGGTGGAATTCAAAACTACGATGGGTAATTTCGTGGTGGAGCTTGATGATGTAAAAGCGCCTAAGACAACCGCCAACTTTTTGAATTATGTGAAGAGTGGTTTTTATAACGGCACTATCTTTCATCGCGTCATTGATGGCTTCATGATTCAGGGTGGCGGCTTTACGGCGGACTTAAATCAGAAACCAACGGAAGCACCTGTCGTTTCTGAAGCGCAGAATGGTCTTAAAAATAATGTGTATACGATTGCGATGGCTCGTACATCCGATCCAGATTCTGCAACTTCACAGTTCTTTATCAACGTTAAAGATAATGTGGCCTTGGACTATCCCAATTCCATGGGTAATGGATATACCGTGTTTGGTAGAGTGATCTCTGGAACGCAGACCATCGATGCCATCCGCAAAGTACCAACAATGGTTGCACCTTCTCCCCGCATGGGCAGAATGGCCGACGTTCCTACAAAGAACGTCACCATAGAATCAGCCGCGATTCTGAAGTAAATAGGACCAACCAGGCAAGCTGCAATGATTTTGCTCGACGATGCGCAAAGTTCCGCGGCCTCGCCTACTAGTCGCCTCTACGAAAACGTACTCCATTATTGGCGTGTTTTACCAAGTGGTGACGGCACACAAGATTTATTGGCTACGCAAACCTGCCTAGAGGAAATATCTTCTGCTCTAGGCAGTGGTCATTTTGTCGTTTCTGCTTTCGCTTATGAATTGGGCAGACAGATTCATCAACTACCTCAACGCATCAATCACCGAGATAACTCCCACCCACTCATCGAGGCATGGTCTTTTTTGGACTTCAAAAAGCTCTCGAAACACGATGTTGATTACTGCATTAACCAAAAATTAGCTCCATTGGCTCTTATCCAAGCAAATGCTGGCGTCATGGACGTTCAGGAATCCTTGAATGAGGAGCAGTTTTCTGCCGATATCAGAGCAATTCAGGAATACATTCGCAGTGGTGATAGCTACCAGATCAATCACACCTATCGCATCAAAGGGAAGACTTATGGCGCCCCACTCGCCCTATATAGTCGCTTAAGAGATCGCCAGCCTGGACGATTTGGCGCTTATATAGAGCATGAAGGCAACTTTTTGCTATCGCAATCACCGGAGCTGTTTATTGCACGCGATGGCGATACTTTAAAAGCCATGCCAATGAAAGGTACTGCAAGCGCCTTATCAGCAGTTGCAAGCGCCTTATCCGATGATCCAAAAAATCAATCTGAGAATGTCATGATTGTTGATCTATTGCGTAATGATTTCAGTCGTATTTGCTTACCAGGCACTGTAACCGTTCCCAATTTATTTGAAGTGGCAAGACATGGTGATGTTTTGCAAATGACTTCCACTGTGCAGGGGCAGATCAAACCTAAAACTGCTTTGCTTGATATTGTCAAAGCGGTTTTTCCATGCGGCTCTGTTACAGGCGCACCTAAAAAACGCAGTATGGAAATTATTCAAGAACTGGAGCCTGAAGATCGCGCCTACTACTGTGGCGCCCTAGGCTGGCTTGACCCCAATGGTAATTTTGCTTTTAGCGTTCCCATTCGAACTGTTGAAATACACCAAGATCTTCAATCTCACGCCTCTCATTTCACCCTCGGAATTGGTGCTGGTATTACCAATGATTCCAACGCCAGCCAAGAGTGGCAAGAGTGCCGCATTAAAGCAGCTTTTCTCATGGATCTACCGAGTGCTACAGGCTTGTTCGAAACTATTGCGATCTCCAAGGGTGAGGCGTTGCGATTACAGGAGCACTTGGATCGGATGCAAAACTCCGCCCTCTCCCTCAGAATTGCATTCAATCTAGAGGCCGCCAAGAATTTGGTTACAAGCGCCTGTGCAGCGCTGGATAAAAACCTGTCCTATCGATTAAGACTTGATTTAGCACCCCATGGGAAGCTTTCTGTTGAAACTGTGGTTATTCACCATTCAAACGATCCCGTGAAAATTTTCTGGGCTAAAGATATTCTGCCTATGGATGTCACGATGTTTTCTGGGGATGCGTTATTAGGTCACAAAATTAGCAATCGCACTCTCTACGATCAAGCTTGGCAAGAGGCTGTAAAGCTAGGTGGATTTGACGCCCTATTTGTGAATGAACAAGGCTTTGTTACTGAGGGTGGTAGGACTAACATTTTTATCAAACCTCAAGGTGCTTCTGAATGGCTTACACCCCCGGTTTCAGCAGGCCTTCTACCTGGGGTAATGCGTGCAGCCCTTCTTGCTGAACCCTCCATGAATGCCCGTGAAGCTAACCTGAGTATTAAAGATGTTTCAATGGCAGATGAGATTATTCTTAGTAATGCCCTGCGTGGCGCCATCAAAGCCCACTTTTAGAAAGTCAGTATGAAGTATTGCCCTAACTGCGCCTCTGCATTAACAATCAAAATTCCCGCGGATGATTCTCGCGAACGTCATGTATGCGAAGCCTGTGGCAGCATTCATTATCAAAATCCTCGTAATGTGGTGGGTAGTATTCCGGTACATGGTGAGCAGATTCTTTTATGTCGCAGAGCGATTGAACCTCGCCATGGCTTTTGGACTTTACCTGCTGGCTTTATGGAGTTGGGCGAAAGCACCAGTCATGGTGCTGCCCGCGAGACACTTGAGGAAGCGGGTGCAGTTGTGGAGATTGGCCCGCTCTATTCATTGCTCAACGTACTGCATGCCGAACAGGTTCATTTGTTTTATTTAGCCAAAATGACAACGCCCGATTTTTACGCTGGCGAAGAGAGCTTAGAAGTCGCCTTATTTCATGAACATGAAATTCCTTGGGATGATTTGGCCTTCCCCACCGTCAAGCAAACTCTCGAATGGTTTTTTGCGGATCGCGCTGCCGGCCTGTTAGATTCGGGAAAAGAGTTTTATGTCCGTAGTCGAGATGTCTTGCCGTCCGAGAGGATATAAAGAGTCGTTATGAGTCAGATTGCTTGGTTAGGACCTCAAGATCCTTTTCCCAATCCCCTCATAGAGGCAGATCCCGACCCCAGCGTACCGGGACTCATCGCAGTCAGTGAACACATCTATCCAGGGCAACTGGCTCGTGCCTATCAACAAGGTATCTTTCCTTGGTACTCAGATAATCAACCTATCCTCTGGTGGTCTCCTGACCCCAGGATGGTATTAAAGCCTAGCGATTTCAAATGCAGCGACTCTTTACGAAAAATCATTCGCTCCTTTTGTCAAAACATCCAATCGCAGGTAGTGGTGGATGAGGATTTTGGCGCAGTCATACGCTCGTGTGCTACCAGCACTCGCAAAGATCAAGACGGCACTTGGATTACCCACGAAATTATTGATGCCTATACCGCCCTGCATGAACAGGGAAATGCCCATAGCATTGCTGTAATAGAAGATGGTCAACTCACTGGCGGCCTTTATTGCGTATCCTTTGGGGGAATGGTGTTTGGAGAATCCATGTTTAGTCGCAAGACCAATGCCTCCAAAATTGCTTTGGCCGCCCTCAGCGCATGGTGCCTAAGAAACAATATCCACATGATCGACTGCCAACAAGAGACAGCACACCTTCTCTCCCTAGGCGCAGCGCCCATGCCTCGACAACTTTTTTTAGAGCAACTGCAAACTTCCGTAAATCAAACTAAGATTGAGCAATCTTGGACTTTTGACAAAGCAATCTTGCATCACTGGCTATGACTCAGCTTAAAGAACTTCCCCTGACCACGCTGCAGTTCTATGCAACTGCTCCATACGCTTGTAGCTACTTACCCAATAGGACGGCTCGGTCACAAGTAGCCACACCCTCTCACCTCATTCATGCAGATGTATATAACGACTTACTGAATGCCGGATTTCGACGTAGTGGTTTGTATACCTATAGACCTTACTGTGATGAATGCAAAGCCTGTGTTGCTACACGCATCTTAGTGAATCAGTTTGAGCCTTCTCGCAGTCAACGCCGCGCCCATAAAAAACATGCTGGCCTAGAGGCTTCTGTTCTCAATCTTGGCTATCAAGAAGAGCATTACC
>CANCQD010000026.1 GCA_947380285.1 Burkholderiaceae bacterium
GATAAGGTGGGCATAATTCATTATATGAATGCTCAAGACCGTACCGCTCTAAACCGCTTAATTCAGTACCTCAAACCCCATATTGGCTTGATTATTGGGTCTCTATTGGCCATGGCCTTGGTGGCCGGTGCTGAGACCTCAATTCCCGCTCTAATGAAGCCTTTATTGGACCGTGGGTTTACTGGGGAGCTCAATAGCAAGCTTTGGCAGGTCCCCGTTTTCTTGGTTGGCTTAGCTTTGGTGCGTAGCTTGGCGCAGTTTCTATCTAATTATTTGCTGACCCGCGTTATCAATGCAGTGCTCCTGAAGTTGCGGGAGCAGATGTTTCAAACGCTCTTACACGCAAGAACCATTTTCTTTCAAAAAAATTCCGCCTCAAATTTAATTAACGCCGTAGTCTTTGAGGTAAATAATGTGCTCACCGTCATGGGCGGTATGTTAATTAGTCTGGTGCGTGATTCGTTGACGGTGGTCGGTTTGATGGGTTATCTGATTTATCTCAATTGGCGTCTAACGTTGGTTGTGTTGGTGATTTTCCCTGTAATTGCTTGGATTATGAGCAAGATTAATCGGCGCCTGAGGTTGTTGAATCGTGAGCAACAGGGTTTAACCAGTGACTTGGCTTATATCGTTGAAGAGTCAGCGGCTGGCTATAAGATTGTCAAGGTGCATGGAGCCGAGCAGTATGAAATGCGTCGCTTCATGGAAAAAGCAGAGCGCTTACGCCAATTCAGTTTGAAGTCTGCGGTAGCGGGCGGATTAAATCAGCCTATTACTCAGTTGATTGCTTCGATGGCGTTATCCGTTGTGTTGGTAATTGCTTTGATGCAGTCAAGCACTGAGGGCACTACGGTTGGCGGGTTCGCCGCTTTTGTTACCGCCATGATGTTGGTGATTTCACCGCTTAAGCACTTGGCTGATATTAACCAGCCACTACAACGTGGGTTGACTGCCGCGGAAATGACCTTCGCCTTAATGGATGAGCCCGTTGAAGAAGATGAGTTGCGCAAGCCGAATATGAAGTCTTTAGACAGGGCTAAGGGCGGGATTCGTTTTGAACATGTTGGCTTCTCATATCAACAAGAGGTCGGTCGTAAAGATGCATTGACGGATATTCATTTCTCAATTAATCCTGGAGAGGTGGTTGCTTTTGTGGGGCCATCGGGCGGAGGTAAGTCGACTCTGGTCAATCTCTTGCCCCGTTTTTTCAAGCCAACTTCTGGTCAAATTCTGTTGGATGATGTGCCGCTTGAAGAGATTGTTTTATCTGATGTCAGAAGGCAAATTGCTTTTGTGAGTCAGGATGTGATTTTGTTTAATGACACGATTGCAGCCAATGTTGCTTATGGTGCAGTGGCTGAAGATGGGATTGACCGCGGTCGTGTGATTGAGGCTTTAGAGGCGGCCAACTTGAGCGCCATGGTGAAAGAGTTGCCAGAAGGTATCAACACCTTAGTTGGCGATAACGGGAATCGTCTATCGGGCGGCCAGCGCCAGCGTTTGGCAATTGCCCGAGCAATCTATAAAAATGCACCTATCTTGATCTTAGATGAGGCAACCTCAGCATTGGATTCGGAATCTGAGCGCCAAGTTCAGGATGCCTTGGAAAAATTAATGGCCGGCAGAACGACATTGGTCATTGCCCACCGTTTGTCCACCATTGAGCATGCTGATCGGATTGTAGTTCTGGATCAGGGAAAAGTTGTGGAAAACGGTTCACATGAGGATTTGATTAAGCAAGATGGCCTGTATGCTAACTTGCATCGCATACAGTTTTCTAATGCTTAAAATGAGCTTCAGCAATGCGCGCTAACTCAAAACAATATCGTATTGTTCTTGGCGGAAACTGCCTTCCGCTTGAAGTTTGATGGGTTTATTAATAAAGTCACCTAGTTGTGCCAAAAACTGATTTTCTTCCTCGAGAAACAAATCAATTACATCTGGTGCCGCCACAATCCGAAATTCCTTAGGGTTAAATTGGCGATGTTCGCGCACAATCTCGCGCAAGATCTCATAGCAAATCGTTTGAGCGGTCTTAATTTCGCCCTTACCAAAGCATACCGAACATGGCTCACAGGTGATATGGGCAAGAGATTCTCTCGTGCGCTTGCGGGTCATCTCGACCAAGCCTAACGCTGAAAAATCGCTAACTGAAGTGCGGGCATGATCTCGCTCTAGGTTACGCTTGAGTTCCTGCAAAACAGACTCTTGATGATCTTTGTTAATCATATCAATGAAATCAATGATGATGATGCCGCCTAGATTGCGCAGACGTAATTGACGAGCAATGGATTGCGCTGCTTCTAGGTTGGTTTTAAATACCGTGTCATCTAAATTGCGCGCACCAACATAGCTACCGGTATTGACATCGATGGTAGTCATAGACTCGGTTTGATCAATCATTAGATAGCCGCCAGACTTGAGATCAACACGACGCCCTAAGGCCTTATTGATTTCAGCATCAACATCAAATAAATCAAATAGGGCGCGTTCACCGCGGTGAAGTGTTAATTTCCCTAAGAGGTTGGGCATGTACTGACTGGCAAATGCATTGAGCTTCTCAAAATTCTCAGCAGAGTCCACCCGAATTTGGCTAGTCTCTTCTCCAGCAATGTCTCGAAGCACGCGTTCCGCAAGACTGAGATCTTGATAGAGGAGTGATGGTGCAGATTGATGGTTGACTGCTGCTCGAATATTTTCCCAAGCAGTCCTCAAGTAACGCATATCGTGCTGCAGTTCTGTGTCGGAGGCATCTTGGGCACTTGTTCGCACAATAATGCCGCCTTTCTCATCTTCCGGTATCAAGCCTGCAAGCCGCACTTTGATCGCCTCACGTTCTTCGGGCTGATCGATGCGTTGTGATATGCCGATATATTTTTCTGCGGTGATGTCGCTACTTACCGGCGGCAGATACACTAAATTCCGACCTGCAATGCTCAATTGGGTTGTCAGGCGTGCCCCCTTAGTTCCAAGCGGATCTTTGAGAACCTGAACGAGTAGAGTTTGACCTTCAAACAATAATTTTTCAATTTGCGCTTGCGGATTATTTTGTGTGATGTCTGCCACGTGCATAAATGCAGTGCGCTCAAGACCAATTTCGATAAAGGCTGATTGCATTCCAGGTAGAACTCGTACAACTTTGGCTAAATAAATGTTACCCACAATACCGCGTTGGCGGGTGCGCTCAATCTGAAGCTCTTGAACTGCGCCTTGTTGAATTAATGCCACCCGCGTTTCTTGAGGGGTGATATTGATTAGAATTTCTTCATTCATAGGTGGCTGACTTGGGCGCGAGCGAGTAGTTGAGTAGTTTCGTAAATCGGAAGACCCATGATACCGCTATAGCTCCCTTTAATCGACGGAATGAGGGCGCCACCCAGCCCCTGAATGCCGTATGCGCCGGCCTTACCAAACGGCTCGCCACTGGCAATATAGGCCTGGATTTGCTCTATGGTGAGGGGTGCAAATTCCACCTCAGAAACTTGTACTAGGTAGAGAGGTTTTATTTCTGGTGAGGTGGTGATCGCGACAGCTGTTAGTACTTGATGCGTTTTGCCGCTCAGCATCTTCAGAATACGCAGTGCATCTGCTGCATCCTTCGGTTTGCCCAAAATTTCTCCAGCGGGATGCTCGGGCATGCTCACGGTTGTATCGGCACATAGAATAGGCGCCCACGGTAAACCTGCTTTTTTCCAGCGCTCCAGAGCTACAGTACTTTTTGCAAGAGTGACGCGTTCCACATACGCACGCGCCTTCTCATGGGGCATGGGGATTTCAATAGCCTCTGTATCTTCACCTGGTTGGGGTAATAGCATTTCAAATTGCACGCCCATTTGCTTAAGGAGTTCTTGGCGGCGCGGACTTTGGGAGGCAAGGTATAGAAAAGGAAACATGAATCACTCATTATTCGCGGTGATAAGGGTGACCTTGCAGAATGGTCCAGGCGCGATAGAGTTGCTCTACGAGCAACACTCTAGCCATGGCATGCGGCAAGGTGAGACTTGATAGGCGCCACAGCGCGTGTGCATTTTGTTTGAGGCTAGCGTCTAAGCCGTCAGCACCGCCAATCAGAAAAGTGATGTCGAAACCTTCTTGTCGCCAGTGAGCCAGTTGGGTTGCTAGGCTTTGAGTCGTTTGATCTTTACCACGCTCGTCTAGGGCAATAATGCGGGACCCTTTCGGAATTGCGGCTGCGATCTTGATCGCTTCTTTAGTTGGCGTGAGATCGGGCTTAATCTCTTTGATGTCAATACTGCAGTCTGCTGGCATACGTTTCGTGTAGTCATGGGTTGCAGTCGCCACCCAATCTGGCATCTTGTGTCCAACTGAAACGATAGTTAAGCGCATGGGCTGATCCAGAAATTAATCGTCGTCGTCTGACTCGCTTGCTTTGACAAGACCTTTTTCGCTAGCTAATTTGACGCGGACAGGTTTTGCGCCCCACATGCCTTCTAGTTGATAGTAGGAGCGTAGCATCGGTTGCAAGATGTGGACTACGATATCGCCGCAATCTACTAGAACCCACTCACCAGTTTCCAAGCCTTCAACCGAAATAACTTCACCACCTTTGGAGTTGACCTCTTCTTTAACAGACATGGCTAATGACCGAGTTTGGCGATTGCTCGAGCCTGTAGCAATAATGACGCGGTCAAATAACTCACTTAATTTAGTGGTGTCATAGACGCGAATATCTTGTGCTTTGACATCTTCTAAGGCATCAATAATGACGCGCTGTAATTTACGTAATTCCATAGTTTCTTTGTTGTATTTCTTTAATAAGTCTAATGAGTATGGGGTGATCTTAGCTTGAATGCTTATATAAGCCCAGATTTGTGATGATTTCTAGAGCATGTGAGGGTATTTGTTCTGGCCCTAAGGGGGCGCCAGAAAGGGGTCTTAGGCAGTTTCGTAAGTCGGTAGATGAAAGATCAACTGCTAAGGTCTTATCAAGGTATATGCGGCCAGAAGGGGTGTTTTCAAGGGCACTAGCGTCTAGGGTCTGATGATTAGTGAGTAAATCACGAATTTCTTCGCTCATTTCAGTTTCAAGTTCATATTCTGGACGCGTAGCAACAGCAAAATGCACCAAGTGGAGTAGCTCTGTCCAAGAATGCCAGCTTGGTAGGCTTAGGAAAGAATCAACCCCCATAAGCCAAATCAATCTCGCATCCGAGTCATAGCGCACCCTTAGGGTTTTGATGGTGTCAATGGCGTAACTGGGGCCGACTCGATCTATCTCTAGGCGATCAACCCCAATGACGGTTGAAAGCTTGAGATATAAAAAAGCCTTGGCTAAGTCTATCGCGGCTGCCTCGGTCAATCGAAGGCGTATTTCCGCTTTGGTGATACTGCTTGCTTTCTGCCAAGGTTCGCCACTTGGAATCAGTAGCAACTCATCTAGACCGAATAGTTTAGTAAAGTGCGTGGCAAGTTTAAGATGACCGAGATGTGGTGGATCAAAAGTGCCACCGAGAATGCCAATTTTTTTTGGAGCGCTCAAGTTAAGCCAGCCAGTCGCGAGGCTTGAGGTAATAATCGTAGAGCTTGGCTTCTGGTGTACCAGGCTCTGGCTGCCAGTTATAGCGCCATTGCACAACAGGCGGCATCGACATTAAGATTGATTCAGTTCTTCCACCGGAGTGCAGGCCAAAGATGGTGCCGCGATCAAAAATGAGGTTGTATTCAACATAACGACCACGGCGGTATTCTTGAAAAGATTTTTCTTCTGCAGTGAATGCATCATGTTGGCGACGCTCGACAATTGGTAGGTAAGCATTAATGAAGGCATCGCCGATTGCACGCGTCATTGCAAAGCTTTTCTCAAAACCCAATTCATTGAAATCATCAAAAAATACACCACCAATACCGCGAGGCTCTTCCCGATGCTTTAAATAAAAATATTCGTCACACCACTTTTTAAACCGGGGATATAGCTCTACTCCAAAAGGGTCTAGCGCATCCTTGGCGGTCTGATGAAAATGCCTGCAGTCTTGATCAACCCCATAGTAAGGCGTTAAATCAAAGCCACCACCAAACCACCATACTGGTTCCTTATCGGGCGCTTGCGCGATAAAGCAGCGCACATTCATATGGGTGGTTGGAATCTTGGGATTATTAGGGTGAAATACGAGTGAGACCCCCATAGCTTCGAAGCTACGCCCCGCGACTTCCGGGCGATGATGGGAGGCTGATGGCGGCATTTGATCGCCGCGGACATGCGAGAAGCCAACCCCGCCTTTTTCTAGAATATTGCCGCTATCTAAAATGCAGGTACGACCGTAGCCCTTGAGCTTGCTGTCTTCTGGTTTTTGCCATTCATCAGCAACAAAAGTTTTCCCATCCAATGCGCTCATGGCCGAGATGATGCGATCTTGCAAGCCCAGGAAGTAATCCTTTAGGACTTGAATATCAATGTGAGTGTGCGTGGTCTCTGACAAGGAAATAAAACTTTCCTATAAATTATTTGATTGCACGATAGCCAATATCTTTGCGATATTGCATGCCATCAAATTGAATTTTAGAAATGGCTTCATAGGCTTTTTGTTGGGCGCTACGCACTGTATCGGCCAGTCCAACGACACACATTACACGACCGCCGGAAGTCACTAACTTACCATCTTGGAACTTGGTGCCCGCATGAAAAGTGAGTTGATCTTCGGTATCGGCTGGAATGCCCGTAATGACATCGCCATTGCGAGGAGTGTCTGGGTAGTTATGAGCTGCGAGCACTACACCCAAGGCAGTGCGGCGGTCCCACTCAAGCTCAACCTCATCAAGCTTGCCATCGACAGCTTTATCTAATGCATGAACTAAGTCACTGCGTAAACGTGCCATGATCGGTTGAGTTTCTGGGTCACCCATACGGCAATTAAATTCCAGAGTTTTGATTTTGCCGTCGGAGGCGATCATCAAGCCGGCGTAGAGGAAGCCGGTATAGGGTAGGCCATCGGCTGCCATGCCTTTAACAGTCGGCATGATTACTTCGCGTAGGGCACGCGCATGAATCTCTGGCGTTACGACTGGCGCTGGAGAGTACGCACCCATTCCGCCTGTGTTGGGGCCTTGGTCGGCATCAAGTAAACGCTTATGGTCTTGACTGGTGGCTAGGGCAAGTACATTTTTACCATCCACTAAAACAATGAAGCTAGCTTCTTCGCCTGTCAGGAATTCTTCAATGACGACACGAGCCCCTGCGTTGCCAAGTTTGTTGTCCGCCAGCATCATATCTACTGCTGCGTGTGCTTCCTCAAGACTCATGGCAACCACTACGCCCTTACCGGCCGCCAAGCCATCTGCTTTGATCACAATGGGAGCGCCTTTAGCATCAATATAGGCATGTGCTTCTAGTGCATTTGAAAATGTTTGGTAATCTGCAGTCGGAATACCATGACGTTTCATAAAGGCTTTAGAGAAGTCCTTTGAGGACTCAAGTTGTGCCGCTAGTTGCGTGGGCCCGAAAATACGTAATCCGTTTGCGCGGAATACATCGACAATTCCGGCTGCTAATGGCGCCTCGGGACCGACTACTGTGAGGTGAATCTTTTCGCGTTTTGCAAATTCTGCGAGATCTTGTAAGTCTGAGATGGGTAGGTTTTGAATCCCTGCGGTGGATTGTTTGGCTGTAGCGGTGCCGCCATTACCCGGTGCAACGTAGACGGTTTGCACTTGGGGCGATTGCGCCAATTTCCAAGCGAGTGCATGTTCGCGACCACCTGAACCAATTAAGAGAATTTTCATAGCAAGCTAATAAGAATATTGGTGAATAGGATGTAAATCAGAATGCAACATTACTAAAAACTTCTTGCACATCATCTAAGTTCTCGAGCGCATCTAATAATTTCTGCATACTTTCCGCTTGATCACCTTCAAGTGCAATTTCTGTTTCGGGTCGCATGGCTATCGTGGCCAGTTCCGCTTTGAAGCCAGCCTTGCTCAGTGCATCCTGTACTTTCGGAAAATCGGGTACAGGTGTCAATACTTCGAGGGAGCCATCATCATGGGTGATGACATCTTCAGCGCCCGCATCAAGCGCAGCTTCCATTAGTTGATCTTCATTAATCCCTGGCGCAAAGAGCATCTGCCCGCAGTGCTTGAATAAAAAAGCGACTGAACCTTCTGTGCCCATGTTGCCACCATTTTTATTAAAGGCATGGCGAACTTCAGCAACCGTTCTGGTGCGATTATCCGTGAGGCAGTCGACAATAACGGCGGCACCATTGATGCCATAACCTTCGTAACGAATCTCTTCATAGTTGACGCCCTCCAGTGAGCCAGTGCCGCGTTGAATCGCTCTTTGGACATTGTCATTGGGCATATTGGAGTCTTTGGCTTTGTCAATCGCCAGACGCAAGCGGGGATTGGTGGCAACATCGCCGCCACCTAACTTAGCCGCTACAGTGATTTCTTTAATGAGCTTGGTCCAAATCTTGCCGCGCTTCTCGTCTTGACGACCTTTGCGGTGCTGAATATTGGCCCATTTTGAGTGGCCGGCCATACGGGTAAGTCCTTTTGCAGAATGTGGCTAGAGAGAGCTATTTTAAGGGGTACTGAGTCAAAGGATGGCGCTCCAGCTCCTTTTTTTGTTACACTCTCACCTCTTAGCTGTTACTAATGCAGTTTTTCCACTGCAAACACCTGCCTCGGTGATGGAATTGGTAGACGTGCCGGACTCAAAATCCGGTGCCGCAAGGCGTGGCGGTTCGAGTCCGCCCCGAGGCACCAAGAATTCTTCAAACAACGCCTAGCGTTGACCACGAAACCCCTTATAGGATAAGCCTCCAAGGGGTTTTTTGTTATCTATTGGCAATCACAGCAATTGCCGGTAGGATCTCTAGAAAGCGGGTAGTTTTGCGGGTAATGGTTTCAGCCTACCCACAGTTACTCGTAAACTGAGAAAACAGGGTTTTTGATGAAATTAACCAATACATTTATTAAGAGTATTAAGCCCTCTGACAGGCTTGTTAAATACTCTGATGGTAATTAGCTCAGTCTTTATTGTTGCCCAAATGGTTCTACGCTATGGAGAGTTGGTTATCGATTTAACAATAAAGAAAAGTTGCTGTCATTGGGAAAATATCCTGAGATCAGTTTAAAAAGTGCTCGAGAAAAAACGCTGAAATACGAGCGTTACTAGAACAGGGCGTAGATCTATCTCGAAATGAAGTTGCAGAACTGGCTATAGATTTGGCGCAAAGAAAGTTTATTCCCTCTACCAACCTTTACTGCTACTGGTGCACTAAGAAGTTGGGTATTAAAGCTTGGGAAAGAGGCGGCAAATACTATTGCGATGGGTGCAATACTATGCAGCGAGCAAGTCTTTGAACAGAGTAATTTTCGGTAATATTTTCTTCAGTTTAACTTCTGCTTGCCACAAATCATATTTAGACTGCATCTCAATCCACAGTTGTGGACCATTACCAAGAAAAGCGCCAATGCGTAGGGCTAGTTCTGGGGTAATGGAGCTCTTTTCTGCTAGGACAGAGTGAAGGGTTTGCCTGGAGATACCAAGGTGTTTGGCAAATTCTGTGACAGAGATGCCAAGAGTGGGGAAGACATCCTCTCTGAGGATGGCACCAGGGTGAGTAGGCGATCTTTTGCGCATGATTTTAGTGATAGTTTTCTAGGTTAAGTCGATAAGCATTTTCTTCGCGCCATTCAAAAGTTAGGCACCAAGGACCATTGATGTGAATGCTGTAGCGTTTTGGAACCCCTTCTAATCCATGGAAATTAAATCCAGGCACCTTTAGATCATCAAGTGATTTAGCAGAGTCAATAGCGTCTAAGCGCCGGATGATTCTACTAACTAAAGATTTTTGAATCTTGATACTTTTACCATCTTCGTATAACTCTTTTAAGCCTTTGTGAATATACGATTCAATCATCTATCCATTTTAAAGGCTTATGTTAAAGTGTAAAGTAAAGCCTTACACTTGTAAAGGCTTAAAAGTGTAAGGTTTATTTGTAGGATGTAAATGCCCCCTCATATTGAATTGATTTGTATTTTGCGATGCTTAGATTTCGTAAGTCTCTGATTCATTATTCATTGCTTGCTCAACGATCTTTTTCGTCAGCGTTGGCGAGAAGAGCTCAATAAAGGTGTATACAAAGGAGCGTAAATAAGCGCCTTGTTTTACTCCCAGATGCGTCACATTATTTCCAAATAAATGCCCCGCAGGAATCACCTTGAGATTACGATCTCTGTCAGGGTCATAAGCATGGCCAGCAACAATACCAATTCCCATGCCTGTTTCTACATAAGTCTTAATGACATCGGCATCAATGGCTTCCAAAATAATATCTGGGGTGATGTTTCTTTGGGCGAAGGCCGCATCAATCTTGCTGCGACCTGCGAATGCTTTGTCATAAGTAATGATTGGATACTTGGCGATCTCTTCGAGGGTAAGTGTTGCTTGATTTAGTAGCGGATGACTAAGTGGCACCATCAACACATGCTGCCATTGATAGCCAGGCAAAGCGAGCACACCTGGTGTATTTGCGATGCCTTCTGTAGCAATCGCAATATCAGCGCGATCATGCGTGAGTAATTCAGCGATTTGGCCGGGGCTGCCTTGCTGAATGCTGACCTTGACCTTCGGAAAGCGTTTAGTAAATTCAGTAAGCACTTTTGGTAAAGCGTAACGTGCTTGCGTATGGGTGGTGGCAATCACAAGACTGCCTTGATCTTGGCTTGCAAAATCTTTCCCCACCCTTTTTAGTGTCTCTACTTCATCAAGGATGCGCTCGATTGAGCTCAAAATGCGTTTGCCCGGCTCCGTCATGGAGCGAATGCGTTTGCCGTGACGACGGAAGATCTCTACGCCCAATTCATCTTCCAATTCAATGATTGCTTTAGATACCCCTGGTTGGGAGGTGAAGAGGGCCTTTGCAGCGGTCGTTAAGTTGAAGTTTTGCCTAACCGCTTCCCGCACAAAACGGAATTGATGAAGATTCATGAGGATTCCTATCTATATATCAACAATGATATAGGTATAGGATTCTAAATGATTTTTTGCTATTAAGCCTTAGAAACCCAGCGTAATCCAGCTAACGCCAAGAGGAAATAGAGCAGTGGCGGAGTTAGGGCGGTAAGAAGTGCGGGCCAGGACCCTAATATGCCTACATTGGAGAACAATGAGTTGAATAGTTGAAAACTCATACCTAGCATGATGCCGCCGAATACTTTAATACCAACACTGCCCGCACGAACCTTTAAGTAAGCAAAGGGAAGGGCTAGCGTTAGCATCACAAAAATCGTAAAGGGGTAGATCACTTTTTTCCAAAAGGCGATGGAGTGTCGTTGCGCATCTTGTTTGTTATCGCGCAGGTGAGAGATAAAGCGACCCAAACTCATGATCGACATTTTTTCCGGGTTAATTAACAGCACGCTCAGGATTTGCGGAGTAACTTCAGATTCCAAAGTCAAAATCGGATGTGTAAACGTTTGCGCAGAAAAAACTGGGTTCAGCGGATCGGAGCTCTTGGTTTCTTTGAAGCGGGTCTCTGTTACATCGTTTAGAACCCAGATTCCGGTCTTATCAAATTGACCAGAGACTGCGTTGCGAATAGATAAGAGGTGATAAGTATCATTGAACTCATACATGCGGATATCGCGGATTTCATTATCTTTATCAACCTTGCCAACGTTGACATAGCGTACGCCGGGGCGAACTGGACCGCTGCCGTCTTCATCGCGTAGACGATCCTTGACCCAGACGCCAGTTCTAAATTGAGATGAGTAGGCTGACCCCATGGCTTTCATACGGATCTGATCCGACTTGGCTTCAGTGTATGGGCCCACCCATTCACTCATGACGAGTGTGAGCGCAATTAAAGGTAGTGAAATTTTAGTAAGCGTTATTAATCCGCGTCTTACGTCCAGTCCAGCGATACGTAAAATAGTAAATTCGGATTGGCTGGCAAGCATGGCAAATACATAGATACTACCAATCAAACCTGCAATAGGAATGATTTCTGAGATTCGGCTTGGCGCCTTTAAGAGAACATGAAGCAGTGCCAGAGGAAGGGTGTAGGCGCCTTGAACGGAGCCCAGCTCACTCAAGATATCAAAAAACAAAAACAAGGCAACTAAAGCAAACAAGATAAAACCAAAAGCAGCATAAATCTGTTTGGCTAAATAGCGCTCATAAATGAAGGGAAAGAGCAATTTCATTTAACGGCCATAGAAGCGGGTAATTGACGGCGCCACCATTTTAAGGATGGGTTGATGCGATTACGGATTAGGGCTGTAGCAATCAAAAGGGCAAATAAATGAATTGGCCAGATGGCAACAAAAACACTCACCTTGCCTTGTGAAACGAAATTTTGTGTCAAGTTCAGTAAGTTGCTGTAGATCAAGTACACCAGTACCGCGTAGAACATGGCTGTATAGTTGCCAAGACGTGGATTGACGTAAGCAAGTGGTATGGCAATCAATACCAAACCTAAAGCCATTAAGGGCAGGCCAATGCGCCAGAGTAATTCAGCGCGATTAGGGTTGATAGTTACAGGATTGGGATCGTTTAGAAGCTCCGTAATCGTCTTCTCGCGATCACGCGGTGCTGGGGCTAAGGCATCTTTGCTGCGGATTTTAGTGCTGTATTCGTTAAATTCTAGGATCCTAAAATCAGGCTGAGTGGGTTGCCCCTCATAGCGTCTGCCATTATGAAGAACAATGGATTTTTCACCACCTTCAGCGTTTTGAATAAAGCCGGTTGAAGAAACTGCAATACTCAAACGACCGTTCTTAGAGTCGGCAACAAAGATATTCTTTACTTCACTTTTATCAACATCGAGCTCTTCAATAAAAAAGACTCGATCTGCTTTCGCGGACTCTTTGAATTGCCCCGCGCTGACCATCGATACATCATCACGTTGTTGAAAGCGTTGACTAATTAAAGTCGATTCACGGTTGGCCCATGGCCAGACAAAAAGCGCTAGCAAAGCAATAACGATGATGAGCGGCGTAGCAAATTGCAAGATGGGGCGAATGAGATTGGTAATGCTTAAGCCGCTTGCAAACCAAACAATCATTTCTGAATCTTTGTACCAGCGCACCAAAACAATGAGGGTGGCTACAAATAAGGAAACCGTCAAAAGAACCGCAAGATACCCCAGGGTGGCCAAGGCTATTAAAACGAGCGCATCTTCGGGATTTACTGCGCCATTGGCGGCATAACCCAAAATTCGGATCACCAAGGTGGTCACCATGATGGTGACTAAGACCAAAAAGACCCCGCCAGTCGTAAAACTGAGTTCGCGGCGAAGGGCCTGGTTAAAAATCATGAGATATAAGGGTCTGGATTTATGAGGTTATGAATGGCTGTAAATGGCTTATATTGCTGCTGATAAGGGAGGTGAATCTCATGTCGGAGGATAATGGATAAACGTCCCAAATTAGTAATTACCTTCCCTTTGAATCGACCAAAATACCGTAATAGATTATGACAATTCAATTTAGCATCAAGATTTTCCCTCAAGCCGACCTTCAGAGCCCAAAACTCCAGAAATCTAGCCTTAAATCTCTCCTTGGCCATAGTGCTGACTGTTTGGTCTTGGGGTATTCCAAAGCAGACTTGGATAGCTTCTCAGGCGCTAAGGGCGCCAAAGCAAAAACGGGATTTTTGCCAGAGCTCGATCTTTTACTCGGGGGTTCGGTAACTCACGCCAATATTGTTGGAGATTTAGATTCCAAGCAGGCCTCAGCGTGCATGTTGAGAGCAGAAAAATCGTGGGCCGCAAATGGGGTTAAAGCAAAACGGGTATTACTCGTCAGTTTGGGTGACTTACATCTTGCTAGTGAGCGTAGTCTGACTACGTATTCCAAAGTTGCTCGCTCTGCCCTGAAGGAGCTCAGCGGTGGATCCATTGAAAGCGCTCTCTGGTTTACTCCAAGTTTTGCGCTCGCCCAAAAGGCAGAATTTATAGCGGAAGAGGTTCGGCTCACCATTCAATATGCTGGCGATCAGGCTTACCGTTTTGGCGTGCGTCAGCCTGACATGAAGTTTAAAGTTAAGGATAAAGCGGACACCTTTAAAAGCTTGGTATTTGCTGGTAATAATGGTTGCTCAACAGAGCTGAAGTCTGCTGTAGAGCAGGGCGTATCGATGGTTGAGGGAATGAACTTAGCAAAGGATCTTGGCAACCTTCCGCCCAATATTTGCACTCCAACCTATTTAGGTAAGGCTGCCCAGGGCTTAAGTAAAAAAACTAGCCTCAAAGTTGAAGTGCTCGGACGCAAGCAAATCGAGGCTTTAGGGATGGGTTCATTCTTATCTGTTGCCAAAGGATCTGATACGCCGCCACAATTTATTGTGATGCGGCATCAAGGTGGTAAAGCGGGTGAAGCACCGATTGTCTTGGTAGGTAAAGGCATTACTTTCGACACTGGCGGCATTTCACTGAAGCCAGGTGAAGCCATGGATGAAATGAAGTACGACATGTGTGGCGCAGCTTCCGTAATTGGCACGATGTATTCGGTTGCCTTAATGAAACTGAAGAAGAACGTGATTGGCGTTATACCAACCTGTGAAAATATGCCATCAGGTCAAGCTACTCGACCTGGCGATATTGTCAAGAGCATGTCTGGGCAAACCATTGAGATTCTCAACACCGATGCAGAAGGCCGACTCATTCTTTGTGATGCGCTCACTTATGTGGAGCGTTTTAAGCCCGCAGCAGTTATTGATATTGCCACTTTGACTGGCGCATGTGTGATTGCCTTGGGTCATGTACATAGCGGTTTATTTTCTGAAGATGAGAGCTTGGTAAGTGAGATTACTAAAGCAGGCAATGCTTCTCTGGATACAGTATGGCGTTTGCCTTTAGATGCTGCTTATCATGAGCAGCTTAAATCCAACTTTGCAGATGTTGCCAATATTGGTGGACGCCCAGCTGGAAGTGTGACAGCAGCCTGCTTCCTATCGCGCTTTACAGAGAAATACAAATGGGCTCACTTAGATATTGCTGGAACTGCATGGAAAAGTGGAGTTGCCAAAGGCTCTACTGGTCGTCCTGTGCCACTCTTGGTGAACTTCTTGCTTGAGCGTAAGTAATAGGCGCTCACTCAGACCGCCGGATAAATATTGAATGGCTCGAATTGATTTCCATAGCAATGTGAGTGACAAGCTGGAATACGCTTGTCGCCTCACGCGCAAAATTTGGAGTGCTACCCCAGAAGGTGGGCCTGTTCGAAATATTGTGATGGTGGGTGAAAAAGATGATCTGCAAAAGTTAAACGAACTTCTTTGGTCATTTAGTAGCGCTGATTTTTTACCGCACTGTTTTATTGATGATGAAGCAGCAGCAGAAACCCCCATTGTCCTAACGGATGACTTTGCCTCTTCTGCTTTAAATAGTATCCCCCATGCCGATGTCATGATTCATTTGGGAATGCGTATGCCTGCTGATGTGCCCGCTCTAGTTACGCGTTTTCCCAGAATTGTTGAAGTTGTCACGGTCAATGAGGCTGAGCGTCTGGCTGGGCGCGAGCGCTATAAAGCTTATCGAGAATTAGGTCATGAGTTACATAACTTTGATCAATCCAAAAGTTAATATCCATGTTGATTCATCCTCAGTTTGACCCTGCAGTAATTCGGATTGGTTCATTTGCAATTCATTGGTATGGCTTGATGTATCTCATGGCCTTTGTCCAATTCTTGCTTTTAGGCCGCTTGCGCATTCGATCCCCACGCTATCAAGCTCTAGGTTGGACCTATAAGGATCTTGAGGACTTACTCTTTGTTGGTGTTCTTGGAGTAGTACTTGGCGGCCGCCTGGGTTATACCCTCTTTTATATGCCTAGTTTTTACTTATCTCACCCTTTGAGTATTTTCAAAATTTGGGAAGGCGGCATGTCTTTTCATGGCGGCTTACTGGGGGTGTTGGTTGCACTGTATTGGTTTGCTAGAAAACGTCAAACTACTTTTTTTGTGGTGAGTGATTTGGTGGCACCACTAGTTCCCTTTGGTTTGGCATTTGGGCGATTGGGGAATTTTATTAATGGCGAATTATGGGGCAGGCCTACTGATTTGCCTTGGGCCATGGTTTTTCCTTTAGTAGATTCAGTGCCACGTCATCCATCTCAGATTTACCAACTGCTTGGCGAGGGTATTTTGCTTGGTGTTGCTTTGTGGATTTATGCAGGTAAGCCTAGAAAGGTTGGTCAAGTATCTGGATTCTTCTTATTGGGATACGGCGTTTGTCGCTTCTTGGCTGAATATGCACGCGAACCAGATTCTTTCTTGGGTCTTCTAGGTTTAGGGCTTTCTATGGGTCAATGGTTATGTGTGCCGATGATATTGTTCGGCACTTACCTGATGACAGCATTTAAATCTAAGAGTACTTAAAGAGTACTTCATCAGCCAATAAGCGCCTCTATGCTCAATGAAGAACTGACACTACGAAAGTTAGAAATTCTGTGTTCTTTTGTGCGCACTGGAAGTCTTTCCAGAACAGCAGAGGAATTGCATTTAAGTTCAGTCAGCATTCATAAAGCCTTGCATTCCCTAGAATCAGGGATTGGTTGCCCACTCTTTGTAAAAGAAGGGCGGCAACTAAAGTCTTTGCCAGCCGCCATTTACTTGGCAGAGGCCAGCGCAGATTTATTGGCGGATGTAGATCGCATTCTGAAAAAGACGCGAGCTAAATCAGGGGTTGAGATTGGGCAAATCCGCTTAGGCTCAATGTACTCTTTAACTGCCAATATTATTCCGCGGATCATTATGGGTACCAAAATTCGCAGGCCTGACTTAGATATTGATTTATATCTGGGATCTAATGAGGATTTGATGAAGAGACTCGGCGAGGGAAATGTAGACGCAGTAGTCATGGCAGTTCCCATCAGAGATCTTCCGGAGGGTGTCCAGGTAGTCCCTCTTTTAGAGGACCAGTTGTTTTTAGCCTCTTCAAAAAACAATAAGCCAGCTGAAGCCAATATTGATTTATCCCAATACCAAAATGAGAAATTTTTGACCCTGCAAGATGGTTTTGCCACCACCTCAGGGTTTTATGAGGCTTTCCAGCTGGCTGGATTTAGCCCCAATGTTGTAATGAAGGTGGGGGATATCTTTTCTCTTATGAATATGGTCTCAGGTGACCTGGGGAGATCTTTGCTGCCTGGTCGGGTGATGGCTTTGATGGGCGATGCCATTGAATTTACCCCCTTATTGCCAAAATATCAGGTGACACAACGTATTGGCTTAATGTACCTCCAGGCTAATGAATCTAACCCCAATATCCTCGCTCTAGCGGCTGAAACCCGCATGTTGCATCGCAATACTAGTTAAGCAGCCCGAGATAAGTTGGTTTAATAATTAACTTAAAGTTAATGAAAATGCACTTTAATTAATTGATTTGGTGTTTACTCGGCTATACATTAAGCTTGAATCCTTCTTCCTTTGGGGTGAATTCTTTGAGAGATCTACATGCTTGAAAAGCTAGCAAAAGCCCGTTACTTTTCCCGCGTTACAGGCGCGGTCAACCGACTCATTTCTGAGCGTGGTGAATCCAATGCCGTCAGTATGGCTGACGATGTAATTCACAACTATCGCAAACTCTCCAAAGACCAGCACGCCAAATTTTTTAATTTTCTATTTGAAAAGCTCAATCCTGATGCTGCTGCAGTAATGGCCGCTGCACAAAATTTCTCGGCAGAAGCTAGCGCTCGCAACTACATTAAATTGCAACGTGTGACTGAGCCCCCAAGGCAAGAATTGTTTCGTCGTCTTAATCGTGCAACCAATGGAACAGCTGCGCTTGTAGGTATGCGCCGCGATCTTTTGCAATTGCTTGATAAACAGCCTGAGCTTACTGCGGTTGATTTTGACTTGCGTCACCTCTTATCCTCTTGGTTTAACCCAGGATTTTTGAAGATGCATCGGGTGGATTGGAAATCGCCTGCGGAGGTTTTAGAAAAGCTCATTCAACACGAAGCTGTGCATGCAATTGATGGCTGGGATGACCTGCGCCGCCGCTTACAGCCTGATCGTAGATGTTTTGCATTTTTTCATCCGCAACTTCCAAATGAGCCATTGATATTCGTTGAAGTAGCGCTTTTGCCAGAAATCCCCGCTGTGATTACTCCTTTGGTGGATAAGAAGGCGGAGACCGTTCATCAAACTTCACAATATAAAGTGGCTGCTTTTTATTCTATTAGCAACTGCGAGCCAGGCTTGCGTGGTGTTTCCATGGGTAACTTCCTGATTAAGCGAGTTGCCGAACAGTTGCATGCTGAGTTTCCTAGCCTCAAAACCTTTGTAACCTTGTCACCAATCCCAGGATTTATTGATTGGATCGCCGCTGGTGCTGATATTGGCGGAGAAAAGACGGGGACCCAACTGAAGCCTGCAGTACGCACTGCTCGTGATCATTCCTTGGAGGTCCTTGGATTGGCCAAACGTTCGTGGACCGAGCGCTTAAGTTCTGGCTGGCATCCTGACAACGCTACCGAAAAAGAAAAGACTGCATTAATGTGCTTGGCAAGTATTTATCTAGGATTAGGCTCTGCTGGTCGTAACGGCAATCCAGTTGCGAAGTTTCATCTAGGTAACGGCGCTAAATTGCATCAAATTAATTGGGCTGGAGATTTATCCCGCAAGGGTTTAAGGCAGTCAGCCTGCTTGATGGTCAACTATTTATATGATCTTTCCTCCGTTGAGGAAAACCATGAGCGCTTTACTCAGGGGGAAATTGATTATTCACGAGCTGTTGGCAGATTAATGCAGGCCTAGCAATATATTTGGGAGGAGATGCCTTAAAGCAGAATCCAAAGAGATTCACTTTAGGGTCTAATGTATGACTGGGCGCTAAGATCCAGGCAGTAATTTGATCGATAAGTAGCATTAAATAATTAATATTAATAATGAATTTAAAGCCATGAATATTGGCTAGTGGAGGAGACAATGATGTTTAATCAATTAAGCCTGTCAGCAATCATTAAGAGAGCTGCCTTTCTGTTTTTCGCCGTACCTTTGGTGGTGATGGCTCAAGAATGGCCAAATAAGCCGATCACAGTAGTTGTGCCATTTCCAGCTGGAGGTGGAACAGATGCCTTCGCCAGACCTTTGGCTGCACAACTGACCAAGCAACTCGGTAAACAAATCATTATTGATAACCGTGGCGGTGCTGGCGGTACGCTAGGTGCTTCTATTGCAGCTAAGGCTGCGCCAGATGGCTACACATTCTTTATGGGTGCTGCGCATCATGCAATCGCGCCGGCGATGTATCCAAACTTAGATTACGACATAGAAAAAAGTTTTATCCCTGTTGCTATGGTGGCGAATCCACCCCAGGTGATTGTTGTTAATCCTAAAAATGTGCAGGTGAAAAACTTAAAAGAATTTATCGAGCTTCTCAAAAAGAATCCAGGTAAGTTTAATTACGCAAGTGCTGGTAATGGTTCCTCGCATCATTTGGCTGCAGAGCAGTTCAAGATGCTGACAAAAACGTTTATCACCCACATTCCCTATCGTGGAGCTGGCCCGGCTATGCAAGACCTTATTGCGGGCCAGGTAGATGTCGAGTTTGACGGTTTGGGTTCATCTGCTGCGCAAATCAAAAACGGTTCTATCGTAGCAATCGCAGTAGCTTCTCAAAAGCGCGCCCCTGGATTTCCGGATGTGCCTACTGCTGCAGAATCTGGTTTAGTAGGTTATGAGGTTTCTACTTGGTATGGATTGTTTGCCCCCAAAGGAACTCCACAACCGATCATTGATAGGATGATTGTAGAAGTTCAAAAAGCAATTAACACTCCAGAGTTAAAAACGATTTGGACTAACAATGGTTCAGATACGCCTAATTTATCGGGTCCTGCTTTCGGCAAATTTGTAAATGCGGATATCAAGCGTTGGGCTGCTGTTGCCAAGGCTTCTGGCGCTAAATTAGATTAATTTTTTTATTAAACATTACCCCTTGGGTTTGAGGTTCGAATGAATTTATATTCACTATTGGAAAAAGGTTTTCCAAAAGACAAAAAAGCGTGTGCTCTTGAGACGCATGATGGTCTCTATTACTCCTGGGGTGATCTAGAAGCTGCAACAGCCAAGCTTTCAAATTTACTTGCCAGTCTTAAGCTTCCTAGAGGAGCTAGGGTTGCAGTACAGGTTGAGAAGTCTCCTGAAGCGCTTTTTCTTTATCTGGCCACCATTCGTGCGGGCTATGTATATTTGCCGCTCAATACCGCTTATCAATCTGCCGAAATCCAGTACTTTTTAGAAAATGCTGAGCCAGCAGTGGTTGTATGCAGTAGCAAGAATCTCTCCTGGTTATCTGCAGTAGCTTCCAAAGCGGGTACGAAGCATGTCTTTACCTTGGATGAGAACCGGACAGGCACTTTATTGGACCGCGCAGCTAACCTGAGCGATAAATTCAAAACAGTCCCTGCAAAAGACGATGATCTTGCAGCAATTCTGTATACCTCTGGTACAACTGGTCGTAGTAAAGGTGCAATGCTGACCCATAAAAACTTGGGTAGCAATGCACAAGTGTTGCAAAAGTTCTGGGGTTGGAAAAAAGGCGATGTCCTATTACATGCTTTGCCGATATTCCACGTTCATGGACTGTTTGTGGCAGCGCATGGCGCATTGATTAATGGCAGCAAAATGATTTGGTTGCCGCGTTTAGATACAGCGCAGCTTCTCAAGCATATGCCACAGTCCACAGTGATGATGGGTGTACCTACATTCTATGTACGTCTATTGGCTGACAAAGGATTTACTAAAAAAGTAGCAAGCAATATGCGCCTATTTGTTTCTGGCTCAGCTCCTCTACTGACGGAAACATTTAACACTTTCAAAGAAGTGATTGGCCAACCGATTCTTGAGCGTTATGGCATGAGTGAGACGGTAATGTTGGTGTCCAATCCATACAAAGGTAAGCGCGTAGGCGGGTCTGTTGGTCTGCCATTGCCTGGCGTTAAGGTGCGTGTAGTTAATGAAGATAACAAGCCATGCAAAGTAAACGAGATTGGCAGTATTCAAGTGAAGGGTCCGAATATATTTGCAGGCTACTGGCGTATGCCTGAGAAGACTGCCGAAGAATTTACAAAAGACGGCTGGTTTAAAACTGGTGATGTCGGCCGTTGGGGTGGGGATGCCAATGGCGGCAAGGCTCCCAAGGATTACTTGTGCATTGTTGGTCGTAGCAAGGATTTAATTATCTCGGGTGGCTACAACGTCTATCCTAAAGAAATCGAGAGTTTTATCGATGACATGCCAGGCGTGGATGAGAGTGCCGTGATTGGTATTCCGCATCCTGACTTTGGTGAGGCAGTGATGGCAGTGGTAGTGCCAAAGGCCGGAGCGAAGTTAAATGCAGAGGGGATGATCGCTACTCTGAAAACACAGATTGCGAACTTTAAGATTCCTAAGCGTGTCGAGATTGTTACTGATTTGCCTCGTAATGCCATGGGTAAGGTGCAAAAGAATATTTTGCGTCAGCAGTACACCGCTTAATTAAAAACCAAATGCCTTGCGGCTTTCATTAAACATGAAGGCTGCAAGGAAAAACAGCAGGATGCCAAAAACGCGTTTGAGTTGTGCAATATTGAGTTTTCTGGCCATCTTGGCACCTAAGGGTGCAGTAAAGATGCTTACCGACACAATACAAGCGACCGCTGGTAAATAAATAAACCCTAAAGAACCTGCTGGTAGATTCGGGTTACCCCAACTGCCATACATATAGCCAATCGTTGCAGCAGCAGCAATTGGAAAGCCTAAGCCTGATGAGGTAGCCATTGCTGTGTGAGGCTTAACATTGCACCAAAGCATAAAGGGTACGGTAATAAAGGCTCCGCCCGCTCCGACTAAACTTGCCAGCGCCCCCGAAAATGTTCCAAAAGAAAATAATCCAACTGCATTTGGTAATTCTCTGCCTGCCTTGGGTTTCTTATTGAGCAGCATCTGAATTGATGTGTAGACAATGAAAACAGCAAAGAAGAGCGACAACCAGGAAGTTTTTAGTGCTTCGAATAATTCACTGCCACCTATCAGCCCGCCAAAAACCATTCCCGGACTTAAGGATGCAACTAGCTTCCAATCAATTGAGCTGTGTTTGTGATGCGCCCAAATTGCAGAGGTCGTAGTAAATAAAATCGTGGCCATTCCGGTGGCGATCGCCATATGGACGATGACTTCTTGACTAAAGCCGAGATGATTAAACACCAGAATCATGAAGGGAACCAAGATCATCCCGCCACCGATACCCAATAGACCAGCTAAGTAACCGGAGATGCCACCACACAACATGAGCATCAAGATATCACTTAGTAACATGAATTCCCCGCCTTGGCCGCTAGGCCGTCATCCTGAACCCTAAGGTTCAAGGTGGAACGGCTACTCTGCTTTGGGTGCATTAAGAGGTTCAGGGAGTGACCAAGTCTAAGTTGGCACTGTGAACTTGCAAAACGCTCACGCCCGCAAGGTAAAGATCGTTCCTGATGCTTGCGCATCGGTTCAAGGAACTATTGGCCTTGGCGAACCAGGCAGGGAAAGGGTTTGCATCAAGGCATCTACTTGATCCTCGAGCGCGCGAATTTCACCCTGTAGACGAGTGACTTCATCGGAGCTCATATTAGATGAGGTGCCTTGTTGTGATTGATTTTTTTGCAAAGTAATGAGGTCGCCAGCAATTTTGAGGGCTGCCATCATGCTCGCTCTCTCAATGCTGCGGTTACCACCATTGATAGCCAGTTGAATCTGTTCGTCTACCAAGACGCATGCTGCCCTTAATAGCGGCTCATGCTCAGCACTAGTCGCTAAGGTGATTTTTTGGCCGGCGATACTTACTTCAATGCGTTGTTGGCTCATTATCATCTTCTAGAGTATTTGGCGGAACAACTTCGCCAAGTAGATTTAATTGTCGACCATCACTCTGTTCTGGCAGGCGACTTAAGATATGTTGAATACGCTTTTGCGCATCTTCAATCTTATTTTCTTGTAATGCGCGATCTTGGGCAAGATTTTTTACGGCGTCCTGAATCAAGGAAATTTTT
>CANCQD010000027.1 GCA_947380285.1 Burkholderiaceae bacterium
CTTATCGTTCACGACTAACACGCGCTCTAAACGATGATGACTCATCAAGCGCTTTGCTTCGTCTAATGAGCAACCTTCTTTTACAGTAATCAAACGCTCGCGTGGAGTCATTTTGGTTTTTACTGGCGCATCTAAATCTTCTTCAAAACGCAAATCGCGGTTCGTAATAATTCCGACAACTTCTTTGCCGACGAGAACTGGGAATCCTGAGAAGCCATGCTCACGAGACAGTTGAATCACTTGACGTAAGGTCACGTCCGGACCAATCGTGATCGGATCACGCAGTACACCGGATTCATAACGCTTCACTTTGGCCACTTCGCGCGCTTGCTCAGCAGGTTTTAAGTTTTTATGAATGATGCCAATGCCACCTTCGCTGGCCATAGCAATTGCTAATCGACCTTCGGTAACGGTATCCATCGCAGCGGACACCAATGGTGTATTGAGTGAAATTTCTCGAGTTAACTTACTTGCCAAGCTGGCATCTCGAGGGAGTACCGATGAATATGCCGGTACGAGGAGCACATCGTCAAAAGTGAGTGCTTTTTGAATGAGTCGCATGCAAAACCCCTAGTCGCAAAAACAGATTATAGCCTCCTAGCCTTTCTTTTAGCTGCGGCAGCCTGGAATTTGGCATCCTGGTTCTGATTTGCCTTCTTGCGCCGAACTGTCTTGGGGTCAATTAATAGGGGGGAATAGAGCTCTAAGCGATCTCCAGCATAAATCGGGCTATCCCAGTCCTTGCGTTTGCCAAAGACCCCAAAGCAGCCCTTTCGGGCTAAAACGGGGTCATCCGGACCTACGGCAATACCAGCCCTAACCAAGGCTAAACCGACCGTCGCTGACTCTCCAGCATCCAAAAGGAGCTTGAATGACTTTAGCTCTGGTGATCCCAGTCTTGCATCACATAGAACCAGATCGAGTGAGCGTTCAACCATAGAGGTCCTCAGCGCGCTTTACAAAGCAATCAACAAAGGTGCCGGCAATGTGGCCAAAAACAGGTCCAATAATCTTGTCCAGAATGACACTCTTAAACTCCCAGTGAAGCTTAAACTCCACCTTGCAAGCGTCTTCTCGTAAGGGGATAAAGTTCCACTGGCCAGAAAAATGCTTAAACGGGCCATCTACAAAGACCATATCAATCGTTTCTGGGCGGTGATTTACATTGCGTGTGTGGAAATACTGGGTAATGCCCTTGAAATTGATGTTGATTTTGGCGTCGAGCACGGTCTCGGTCTGCTCAAAAATTTCTACGCCACCACACCAAGGCAGGAACTCCGGATAACGGGCGACATCAGTCACCAATCCATACATGCGGTCAGCGGATTGACCAATTAAAACGGTCTTGTATACGTCTGCCATAATCGTTCTTGAGAGCTAAATAAATATGAGTATCGTCGATAACAAAAAAGCCTTCTTTGATTATTTTATCGAGGAACGTTTTGAGGCAGGGCTTGTACTGGAAGGTTGGGAAGTAAAAGCCATCCGTGCAGGTCGTGTGCACATTAAAGAAGCGTATGTTGTCATTCGCAAGGCGGAGCTATTTTTGATCGGCTGCCATATCACCCCCCTTCTATCTGCCTCCACGCATATCGTCCCAGATAACACTCGCACTAGAAAGCTACTGCTCAATGCCATTGAGATTCGCAAGCTAATTGGCAAAGTGGAGCAAAAGGGCTACACCTTGGTGCCACTCAACCTGCATTTCTCCAAAGGTAACGTTAAATGTGAAATTGGCCTTGCCAGAGGCAAAAAGCAACATGACAAACGAGCAGCAACCAAAGAGCGCGAGTGGGAAGTTCAAAAAGGTCGTATTGCCAGAGGCGATCTAAACGCCTAAAGAACGTCGTTAAGTCACCCAGACTTCTCTCTAGGGCTAATAAAGGCATAAGTCCTCTAATGCACATAAATGGTGCAATATAGCACCAAGCTGCTTCAAATCTTTTCTTACCGCTTTTACAAAGGCATTAGTTTTATGTATATGAAATTGCCTTTTGACGAAATGCTTGACGCCGCTGGCAAAGCGCGTCCCCACTACGAAATCTTTCACAGCTGGTTGAAACAGCAAAGTGACTCCCTAATGGGGCTCAAACGTGCTGAAGCAGACCTCATCTTCAGGCGCGTGGGCATCACCTTCGCCGTCTACGGCGATGATCTAGGCTCAGAAAGAACCATCCCCTTCGATCAAGTGCCCCGTATCTTTACCGCCAAAGAATGGGAACAGCTTGAAGCAGGCTTACGTCAACGGGTGAAAGCACTTAACCGCTTTATCTATGACGTCTATCACGATGAAGAAATTATTAAGGCGGGAATTGTTCCAGCCGAACAGATTTACAACAATGCGCAATATCGCCCTGAGATGCGCAATGTCAGCATACCGCGTGACATCTATGCGCAAATTGCTGGGATCGACATCGTACGCGCTGGTGAGGGTGAGTTCTATGTATTAGAAGATAACTTGCGTGTTCCTTCCGGTGTGTCGTATATGGTTGAAGACCGCAAGATGATGATGCGACTTTTCCCGGACCTCTTCCAGAAATATCGCATTGCCCCTGTAGAGCATTACCCGGACCTTTTATTGGAATGCCTCAAATCCGTTAAACCGGATGATGTTAAAAAACCGAACGTCGTTGTGCTAACTCCGGGCATGTATAACTCTGCTTACTTTGAACACAGCTACCTTGCACAACAGATGGGTGTTGAGCTAGTCGAAGGCAAGGACTTGTTTGTTAAGAATGAACAGGTCTTTATGCGAACTACCCAGGGACCTGAACGAGTGGATGTGATCTATCGCCGCGTCGACGATGACTTCTTGGATCCATTGGCATTCCGCTCTGATTCAACCTTAGGTGTAGCAGGACTCTTATCAGCCCATCGCGCTGGTAATGTGACGTTGGCAAATGCGATTGGCACCGGTATCGCTGATGACAAGTCTATCTATCCCTACGTTCCCGAGATGATTGAGTTCTATCTTGGCGAAAAACCCATTCTGAATAACGTGCCTACATTCCAATGTCGCAAGGCTGATGATCTTGCTTATACCTTGGCCAATTTGGATAAGCTAGTAGTGAAACTGACTCATGGTGCTGGCGGCTATGGCATGTTGGTTGGCCCAGCATCTACCAAAGCAGAGATTGAAGAATTTAGAACCCATCTCATTGCCAATCCAGACAAATACATTGCTCAACCTACCTTAGCGCTCTCAACTTGCCCTACTTTTGTAGAGTCCGGTGTTGCGCCAAGACATATCGATTTAAGGCCCTTTGTTCTCTCAGGAAAAACCATCAAGATGGTTCCTGGCGGTTTGACCAGGGTTGCCCTCAAAGAAGGTTCTTTAGTGGTGAACTCCTCCCAAGGCGGTGGCACCAAAGATACCTGGGTGTTAGAGAAATGAGGGAAGAGTAAATATGTTAAGTCGTACTGCTGATTGTCTTTATTGGATGGCCCGTTACACTGAGCGCGCAGAAAATACTGCTCGCATGCTCGATGTAAATCATCAGACCTCTCTACTTCCACAGCCTGCTGAATATTTAGAGCAGAGCTGGAAAAAGTTATTGACGATTTCTAAGTTGGAAGATGCATTCCGCAACAAATATGATGTTGTCAATCGCGAGAACGTCCTGGATTTCATGATTTATGAAACCAGCAACCCATCCAGCATCGTCTCCTGTTTATATGCTGCCCGTGAGAATGCACGCGTCATTCGCGGGAAGATTACTTCCGAAGTTTGGGAAACTCAAAACACCACCTGGTTAGAACTTCAACGCATTCTAGAAGCAAGACATCAAGCCGATCCTAGTCGCCTCCTAGAGTGGGTGAAGCACCGCTGTCACCTCTTTAGAGGCGTTCTCTATGGCACGATGCTCAAGAACGAAGCCTTTTACTTTATTAGCGTTGGAACGCTGCTTGAGCGTGCAGATAATACTGCTCGTATTTTAGAAACTAAGTACGAAGATCAGGCCGCCCTGAAAGTTCTCGGCACTAAAAAATCCTCCGACGAAGGTACCGATGGTGAATTCTTTGATTTCTATCACTGGGCCGCATTGCTCCGCTCAGTTTCAGCATTTGAAATTTATCGTCAAATCTATTCTGATCAAGTAACACCAAAGCAAGTGGCTGAACTGCTAATCTTCAATAAGCAGATGCCACGCTCCTTAGTCTGCTGCGTGAATGAATTAATTCCCTTGATCTCGGAAGTAAAGAACCAACAATCCAAAGAAATTGAACGCTTGCTCGGAAAGCTTAAGGCAAGTTTGGATTATTCAGACATTAATGAGGTGTTCGATCAAGGTCTGGAAGAATTTATTGAGGCTTTCTTAGAGCGTATTAACTACATAGCCGATGAGTTCAGCAATGCTTATCTCATTCCATTGGCTGTCGCCTAAGAACTCACAAAGACTATATGCATCTTAAAATTCGCCACCGTACTGAATATCGCTATGAAACACCAGTACGTTACTCAATTCAAGAATTACGCTTAACTCCACCTTCGCTAGCAGGCCAAAAAATAGATAAATGGAGAATCAGCACTCCGATTAAATCATCTAATTCTATAGATACCTTTGCTAACGTTTGTAGTGTATTTGTACAAGAAAGTCCTTATACCTCGATGATGATTGAGGCTGAAGGTGAAGTGCATACACAAGATGCATTTGAGTTTGTGGATGATGCTAAGGCTGTCTCGCCCTACTATCTGCTACAACAAACTAATTTGACTGAACCAACAGATGAAATGTTGGATTATTTCTCCTACAGTCTCCCCAAGAAAAATTCTGTTGATCAAGTAATTAAACTTGCTGAGGCAATTCAGGGTTTGATCGTGTACTCTCCAGGTCAAACGAACTTTGCCACTACAGCAGCCCAATCCTTTGCCATGAAATCCGGCGTCTGCCAAGATCATGCACATATTATGCTGAGCCTATGTCGCGCATCCAACATCCCAGCCCGTTACGTCAGCGGCTATTTCTTCGCTGAAGAGTCTCCTAACCTTGCGAGCCATGCTTGGATTGATTTTTGTAGTGATATTGAAAAAGGGATTTGGACGAGCGTAGATATTACCCATGCATGCTTAATTGACTCCCGTCACATCCGACTGGCCATTGGTCGCGACTACTACTCTGCAGCTCCAGTGAAAGGTGTTCGCTCCGGTGGTGGGGGTGAAGAACTTACCGCTAATATCTCCATTCAACAGCTGTCTTAGAACCCGCCTGAGATATTTAAGGGATAATTTCAGGAAATGAATAAGAGGGTTAGTGTATGACGTATTGCGTTGGGCTTTGCCTAAAAGATGGTCTCGTTTTCTTATCCGATACCCGCACTAATGCTGGCGTAGACCAAATCGGCACCTTTAGAAAGATGAGCTTGTTTCAAAACAAGGATCGTTTTTTTACGTTAATGAGTGCTGGTAATCTAGCGATTACTCAGGCGGTTAAGGAAATCTTGCTTCAAGGACAGCTTTTTAAGGGCAAAAACCTCTGGACAGCGAAAAACGCATATGAGGCCGCCGTTGTTGTGGGCGATGCTATTAAACAAGTTTATGAGCGCGACCATTTGGCCCTTGAAAAGGCTGGCATTGATTTCAACTGCAATATGATTTTTGGCGGCCAAGTTAAAGGTGAGAAACCTCGCCTCTTTAATATTTACTCCGCAGGAAATTTCATTGAGGCCACACCTGAGACTTGCTACTTCCAAATTGGTGAATCTAAATACGGAAAGCCAATCTTGGATCGGGTGCTCAATTTCAATACACCACTTAACCTTGCAACCAAGTGCGCCCTCATCTCCATGGACTCCACTCTGAAAAGTAATATTTCAGTTGGGCTACCCCTAGATATGCTGGTGTATGAAAAAAATTCTCTAAAAGCCACTAAGCTAGTTACCCTAGATGATGCAAACCCTTATTTCGCCATGATTCATCAGGCATGGGGGGAGAAATTGCGCGAGGCTTTTAACTCTATAGCGGAACCAAGTTGGAGCGGTGCTCATAAATCGAGTGATATTTCTACCCCTGCTAAAAAAATGGGGATTGTTCCAATTAATCATCCACCATCTAAAGCAAGAGCCACAAAACCTACAAAAACAACTAAGGCTACTTCTGCAAAGAAGGTAGCAAAGAAAGCTGTACCGAAGAAGGCACCTGTAAAGAAAAGGTAGGCGCCCAGTAAGCGAGTGTTGGATACGTTGATAAACAAAAAGGCCTAGAAAAAAATCTAGGCCTTTTACTTTACTGCCATCCGCCTTGGTTTAGGCCTTTAAGTTCTTACCTAACATTTCCCAGGTAGCAACTACGCTATCTGGATTTAATGAAATAGAGGTAATACCCTTCTCAACCAACCAACGAGCAAAGTCTGGATGATCTGATGGACCTTGACCGCAAATACCAACGTATTTATTTTGCTTGCGGCAAGCGTCAATTGAACGAGCGATCATAAATTCCACTGCTGGGTCACGCTCATCAAAGTCGATAGCCAGTAATTCCATACCAGAGTCACGATCCAGACCAAGAGTTAACTGAGTCATATCATTTGAGCCGATAGAGAAGCCATCAAAGTACTCAAGGAACTGATCTGCCAAGATTGCATTCGATGGAATCTCGCACATCATGATGAGACGGAGACCATTCACGCCACGTTTGAGACCAAATGTCTCCATCATGTCGATCACGCGCTTAGCTTGATTAATGGTGCGTACAAACGGAACCATGATCTCTACATTATCTAAGCCCATATCTTCACGCACACGCTTCATAGCTGCACATTCAAGAGCAAACGCTTCACCAAAATCCGCTGATACATAGCGTGATGCGCCGCGGAAGCCTAACATTGGATTTTCTTCATCCGGCTCGTAACGTGAGCCACCAATCAACTTCTTATATTCGTTGGACTTGAAGTCTGATAGGCGAACTATGACTGGTTTTGGATAGAAAGCTGCAGCAATCGTTGCTACACCTTCAACCAATTTATCTTCGTAGAACTGACGTGGGCTAGCGTAACCACGAGCAACACTTTCCACTGCACGCTTGAGATCAGGATCAATATTTGGATACTCCAACACTGCGCGTGGGTGAACACCAATGTAGTTATTGATAATGAACTCGAGACGAGCCAAGCCTACACCAGCATTGGGGATTTGGCAAAAATCAAATGCTAACTGAGGATTACCAATATTCATGGTGATCTTTACAGGGATCTCTGGCAATACACCGCGGGACACTTCGGTTACCTCAGTTTCGATCAAGCCATCATAGATATGGCCCTCGTCACCTTCAGCACAAGAAACCGTCACCATCATGCCGTCTTGCAAATGCTCTGTTGCATCACCGCAACCTACCACCGCAGGAACACCAAGTTCACGGGCAATAATCGCCGCATGACAAGTGCGACCACCACGATTAGTCACAATCGCAGAAGCACGCTTCATCACTGGCTCCCAGTTCGGATCAGTCATATCGGCAACTAATACATCACCAGGCTGAACACGATCCATCTCGCTTGGATCACGAATGATCCGCACGGGGCCAGCACCGATCTTTTGACCGATTGCACGGCCTTTTGCCAATACCTTTGAGCTACCTTTCAGCTTGAAGCGCATTTCAACTTGACCGGCTGCCTGACTCTTCACAGTCTCAGGACGCGCTTGCAGAATGTAAATACGGCCGTCTTGCCCGTCTTTACCCCACTCGATATCCATTGGACGACCGTAATGTTTCTCAATGATCACTGCATACTTAGCCAACTCGGTGATGTCTGCGTCATCCAAGGAGAAGCGATTGCGCTTTTCTGGAGTAACGTCAACCGTCACTACCTTCTCAGCTGAACCTGCTGGTGCAAATTGCATCTGAATCAACTTAGAGCCTAAAGAGCGGCGAATAATGGCCTTCTTATCCTGAGCCAGAGTAGTTTTGAAAACATAAAACTCATCTGGGTTCACTGCACCCTGAACCACAGTCTCGCCTAAGCCATAGCTTGAGGTAATAAACACCACATCCTCAAATCCAGACTCGGTGTCTAAGGTGAACATCACACCAGCAGCCCCCAGGTCAGAACGTACCATGCGCTGGATACCAGCTGATAAGGCTACTTCAGCATGGGCAAAGCCCTTATGAACACGATAGGAGATGGCACGATCGTTATACAAAGAGGCAAATACTTCGCGAATCTTCTTTAGAACATCATCGATACCTTCAACGTTCAAGAATGTTTCTTGTTGGCCAGCAAATGAGGCATCAGGCAAGTCTTCCGCAGTAGCTGAAGAGCGCACAGCAAACGAGCCTTTACCGGAGTCATCTAATACTGCAAATGCCTTGCGAATCTCTTCGTCCAGTTTCGGTTGAAAAGGCGCCGTTTCGATCCAATTCCGAATTTCTGCACCAGCTTGTGCCAATGCACGTACATCATCAATATTTAAACCTTCTAAACGCTGTTGAATGCGTTCAGTCAGATTGTTGTGCTTTAGAAAATCACGGAATGCTAATGCTGTAGTTGCAAATCCAGTGGGAACGCGAACTCCAGTGGACGCTAACTGAGAAATCATCTCCCCTAATGAAGCATTCTTACCGCCAACTGATTCGACATCAGTCATGCGTAGCTGCTCAAAAGGTAAAACATAGGCATCAGCCATATTGCTATTTTGTTGCTGTTGGTTGGACATAAAATACTCTCTAAGGATAAGGAAACTGGTGTAGCGGCCACCTTCAATGGGGCGTGCTTTAATATGCTTCTATTGTAGTGCTGACCCTGACTTTTAAGCCAAATCTATGTCTACCCAAATCCGTATTGTTTTTATTGTCTCTGACGGTACCGGCATTACTGCCGAGAACTTCAGCCAGTCGATTTTGGCGCAATTTGAGACCCCTTTTAAGCACATTCGGGTGCCTTTTGTGGATAGCGTCGATAAAGCCCATGACGCCGTTAGCAGCATCAACCAGGCAGCAAGTAAATATGGGGTTCAACCAATTGTTTTCACGACTTTGGTGAAGTCTGAGCTCAATGCCATTGTTGGCAAGGCAAATGGGCTAATACTCGATATGTTCCAGACTTTTGTGGCCCCATTAGAAGCAGCATTAGGCATGAAATCAACCCATGCCATGAACCGTCTTCACCATAATGCGGATACCGATGCCTATAAAAACCGCATTGAGGCTATTAACTATTCTTTAGCCCATGATGACGGTCAATCCAACCAAAACTTAGCCGAAGCCGACGTCATCTTGATTGGCATCTCTCGAGTTGGCAAAACTCCGACTAGTCTTTATCTGGCGATGCAATATGGGCTAAAGGCGGCAAACTACCCCCTTATCCCGGAAGACTTTGAGCGAGGACAGCTCCCAAAAGATCTGATGCCATATCGCCAGAAGATCTTTGGTCTGATGATTGATGCAGAGCGACTCTCAGAAATACGTAATGAACGCAGACCCGGCAGTAATTACGCCAAACTAGAAAACTGTCGCTATGAAATTAATGAAGCAACAGCAATGATGAAAAAGCAATCTATACCGTGGGTATTAACAACCAGTAAATCGATTGAAGAAATTGCCACCACTGTACTGCAGGCAATAAAGTCAGATAAAACAATACTAGGATAAAAAGTATTTTTCAATATCCGCTCTCGACCTAATTCAAACGATCAAAGAAAAACCACCCGAAGGTAGTTTTGGTGTTTCTTGGTGGCCCGAGTCGTAATTTACTAGGATTGAGGATGCCTAAACCTTTTAAGATTCATTCTCTACCTTACGAAAAGAGGTATGAATTCTGAAAACCAATGACTACTGTTTTTTGCCAACCCAGCAAGCAGCAACCTTAGGTTTTGAGATTTGCACATAACAGTTTTGAATAGTAGTCGGATCAATGATCTTAAAAGCATGAGTGCCATCTTCGTCTACCATTACCCCGCCTTGGAAGTCGGGGGCAATAGCCCCAAGAATAACCTCTTTACGATTTTTGGATGTCAATGTTCCAGAAAAGTTGATTCCATCTTGGCGGTCAATATCAAGATTAAACGGTATTTTATTAAAGTAAATTTCCTTATCCTTTTTATTGGGTACGATATGGTGTGCTGCAGATCCCATAACGGTGGCATTGAATGTGCCCGTCCAAGTACCAATCATATTTGGAGCACTTTGTGCCAACACCAATGCGGGGAAAAAGCTAACAATTCCTATTAATTTGTTTAATTTCATCTGCTTCCTTGATAAGTTAGATGGATTGATTGAAGACTCACAGTAACATTGTTATATGCCTTTTTATAACAAAGCTTCACTGCCTACTAATGGCCGAAAGTAGACGATCGGGGGAAGACTGCTGGCTAAGCGCGCCTCATCCTTATAGTCTCAAATAGACATACCGCTGCTGCCGTTGAGACATTGAGCGATTCGACTCGTGGATCAATGGGAATAGAAACTCCTTTGGCTTGAGCAAGCAGGTCTTCTGATACGCCCTGCCCTTCGCTGCCCATTACCCAAGCGACTGGATGTAGTAGCTCTTTTTTGAGGGAATACAAATCATGCTCAGCATCTGCTGTAGCGGCTAATAGTGGTGCCGTGACAGCGCTCAAGACTTGCTGATTAGACCAGCCTTCGTAAAGATCAAGCAAGCGATGTGCCCCCATGCCAGCACGCAATACTTTGGTAGACCATAAATGCGCGCAGCCTGATAAAGCAATCACTTGAGTAAAGCCTGCCGCAGCTGCAGTACGCAAGATTGAACCTACGTTGCCTGCATCCTGAACTCGATCCAATATAACTAGGTCACCCTCTAGAGTTGCAATAGATTGCGGTGGTGTAAGAGTAGATTTTGGTAGATCCAGCAATCCTGCAATATGGGGTGCATTGACTAGATCGCTCAATAAGTCCCAAAGAGCGCTATCCAATTGGATTACTTTGGTATCGGGACAAATCTCCAGATGCTCATAAACGGCTTGGGAAATCTCCACATTCTTCAAGCCAACTTCTGAGGTTAAAAGAATCTTTAATGCTGGATCACCCACCCAAGTTTGAACCAGATGAATACCTTCTAATAATGCTTGACCACTGGCTATTCTGGCTTTCTGACCTTTAGAGCCAGTAGCTTGCAGGTTCCGAATTTCTTTAAAAAGTGGATTCTCTTTAGAGGTAATGAGATCAAAGTTCATAAATTATTCATCACTTAGTTTGCAATCAATTCGAGAACTTTACGCACGGGTGAAAAACTTCGCCTATGCTGATCACATACGCCATACTGTTTTAGGGCTGCAAAATGGGCTTCAGTCGGATAACCCATATGCTGAGCAAATCCATATTCAGGATGACGCTCATGCAAAGAAATCATCTGACGGTCACGCGTTACCTTAGCAACAATAGATGCGGCTGAAATTGCCGGCTCTTTGGCGTCACCCTTAACTATAGCTTCTGCAGCAATCGGCAATTCTGGACAACGATTACCGTCAATCAAGGCCTTATCAGGCCAGGCACCCAAACGGCTTGTGAGATCTTCGATTGCACGACGCATTGCCAGCATAGTAGCTTGCAAAATATTAATCTCATCAATCTCGGCTGGACTTGCCTCACCCACGCCCCAGGCTTTTGCCTTTTCCATGATCTGCTCATAGAGATATTCGCGGCGTGCAGCAGTTAACTTCTTGGAGTCCTTCAGACCTTCAATCGGATTGCTGGGGTCAAGCACTACCGCACCAGCAACTACAGCACCAACTAATGGCCCACGCCCTGCCTCATCCACGCCGCAGATCCAAATGAGACTCATATGCTACTTTTGTTCTTGCGTTGATTGGTAATCGTCTGCGCTACTGCCTGCGCGACCAATAAACCTGTGGGACGACGCAAAGTTTCATGCATCTGCACAAAACGTTCCTTGAGTTTGGCGACCTTGACTGGATTCTCTAACCAATCTTGCAAGGCATTGGCTAATTTTTCAGGGGTAGCATCATCTTGCAAGAGTTCAGGAACTACAAACTCACCGCAGAGAATGTTTGGCAAACCCACATACGGCAAGTAACCTTGTCGCTTCATGATCTGTGCTGTTAACCATGGTACCTTATAAGAAATAACCATCGGCTTTTTCCATAAAGCCGCCTGCAAAGTTGCTGTGCCGCTGGCAATCAACACTACATCCGATGACTCCAGTACTTCGTCTGCCATTCCATCCAACAAATAAATCTGAGCATCTGGATTTGCATTCTTCGCTTCCAGCAAAAGCCGTTCAAGAGGCTCACGCAATCGCGGTGTTGCCACCGGAATAAGAAAGTGAAGCTTCTGACCTTGCAGTCTCTTAGATAGAAGCACCATGGTTTCAAAAAAGACAGGTGCTATGAGTTCAATCTCTGATCCACGACTCCCAGGAAGAACCGCAATAACAATTCCATCAAAGGAATTGCTTTCAATATTTAACGTCTTGGCGATCTTCTCTCTGGCAGCTTTTGTATCTGGCTCGAGCGGAATATCACTAGCCAACGGATGCCCAACATAAGTAGAGGCAACGCCGGCTTTGTCATAAATTTCTGTTTCAAAAGGAAAGATGCAGAGCATGCGTTCTACCGCTTGGGAGATTTTCTTGATTCTTCCTGCTCGCCATGCCCAAATAGAGGGGGAAACTAAATGTAATGTCGGAATACCTGCCTTGCGCAACTCTAACTCGACGCCTAAGTTAAAGTCAGGCGCATCGACTCCTAAGAAGACATCAGGCCGACCTTCATTCAGAAGATTTCGAATCAGTTCTTTGCGAAGTTTCAGAATAGCGGGCAGCTGTTTGATAGCCTCAACATAACCCCGCACACTTAAGGTTTCCATAGGCCAATCAGAACGCATACCCTCAGCCTGCATGCGGGGGCCGCCAATCCCATAGGCCTCAAGACCAGACATGTCTGGTATTTGATTTAGCGCACTAAGAGCTGGCGCCGCCAATAGATCACCAGAAGGTTCGCCAGCTACACAAGCTAACTTTGGCAAAGTAATTCCGTTACCGAACGATGCCGCGCGTAGAAGCGGCAATAAAATCATGGAACTGAGCTAGCTTTTCAGTAGTAGCAGTATCAGCTGCAGAGGCGACTACCATTTTCTGAATTTCTACTTTAGCCTCTTCAAAACTAAGACCATCTTTATAGAGAATCTTGTAAGCCTGACGCAAGGCGGAGATTGTTTCGCTAGAAAAACCACGACGCTTCAAGCCTTCGACATTAATGCCGTGAGGGGAAGCTTTATCACCAGCAGCAATCACAAATGGTGGAATATCTTGCACTAATGCAGAAGCACCACCCAACATAGCGTGCTGCCCAATCCGAACAAATTGATGAACTCCTGACATACCACCCATAATGGCCCAATCTTCAACCTGAACATGTCCTGCAATTTGTGCATTGCTTGAGAAAATGGTGTGATTGCCCACCTGACAGTCATGGGCGATATGAACATAAGCCATGATCCAATTGTCATTACCAATACGGGTAATACCTTCATCTTGCGACGTGCCAGTATGAATCGTCGTGAACTCGCGAACAGTATTGCGGTCACCAATAATTAATTGGGTGGGCTCGCCACGATACTTCATATCCTGTGGCGGTCCGCCAATCGCCGCAAAATGCGCAAAACTATTTGCTTGGCCGATGGTGGTGTAACCCTCGATCACTGTATGAGAGCCTACTTTAGTACCAGCGCCAATCTTGACGTTGGGGCCAATAACAGAGTAAGGACCTACCTCAACATCACTAGCCAGTTCAGCCTTACTGTCTACTACAGCAGATGCATGAATCCGAGTCATTACGCGCCTTTCGTACGAACCGCACAAGTGATGTTGGCCTCTGCAGCAATCTCGCCATCTACGGTTGCCTTAACAGCAAACTTGTAAATGCCAGCACGACCGCGCTCTAATTTGGCAGTCATGATTAGCTGATCGCCAGGTAGCACAGGCTTTTTAAAGCGCGCGCCATCAATACCCGCAAAGTAATAGATCGCATCTTCTGCACGCTCTTCAGAGAAGGTGAGTAAGGCAGCAGTTTGAGCCAAAGCCTCAATAATCAACACCCCAGGCATCACTGGAAAATCTGGGAAATGGCCTTGAAAGAAAGGTTCATTCATGGTGACATTTTTTAACGCAGTAATCGTCTCACGCGGAGTAATTTCTAATACACGATCAACCAATAAAAATGGATAACGATGCGGTAGCAATTGAAGAATCTTATGGATATCGATTGCGATTGGTGTGCTCATAAATAACCCGCTGAAAAATAAATATTAGTTTTAGATTACAGAATCTTAAGACTCTGTGGTTTTGTTTTTATCCAGTAAGCGCAAGCGCTGACGTATTTTATCTAGGCCACGCAAAATAGCAGCGTTTTTCTCCCAAGCGCTATGAGGCATCGATGGGTAAACGCCAGTGAAATGCAAGCCCGGCTCGGTAATCGAGCGAATAATAGAAGTGTTCCCAGAAACCGTTGTTCTATCAGCAATAGTGAGGTGGCCTGCAAAATTTGCTGCGCCACCAATAATGCAGAAATTGCCAATCTTAGTGCTGCCAGATATGGCGGCGCATCCTGCCACAACGCAGCAGTTACCTATCACGACGTTATGCGCAATTTGTACTTGATTATCAATTTTGGTTCCAGCACCAATTACTGTGTCACTCATTGCGCCACGATCGATCGTTGTCGAAGCACCGATCTCCACATCATTACCAATAAGCACTCGGCCTGTCTGCGGAATTTTGACCCACTCACCGCCCGTAGCAGAAAAATCGGGGGCAAAACCAAAGCCATCAGCCCCAATGACTGCGCCACTATGAATAATGCAGCGTTCGCCAATCTGGGTGTTGTAATAAATTGAAACTGACGGATAAATTAATGTATCACTCTCAATGCAGCTATCTTTAGCAATACTTGAATTACCTAAAATAGAAACACGTTCACCCAACTTTACGCCTGCGCCAATTTGCACAAAGGGTCCAATATGGCATGAGGCTGGAACAAGCGCAGTGGAATCAATTGCCGCACTTGGATGAATTCCAGATGGATAGATTGGGCTGCTTGCTTTTGCAAAGTGCTGAGCCATTCTGGCGAATGTGGCATACGGGTTTTTTGAGACAAAGTACACTCGTTTTGCAGAACTTGCACTGGGGTTTGCTTGCAAAAACTCTAGATCAGACTTGCTAACAATCAACGCACCAGCAGCGCTATCACTAGCCTGCTGTCTGTATAGCGGATTGGAAAGAAAGGATATTTGATCTGGCTGCGCTCGCTCTAGTGGAGCGAGGCCTATAAAACTATGGGGGGCCTCCCCCACCAAGCTTGCTTGAAACTGTTCGGCCAGCTCAATGGCGGTCGGCATAAAGCTTACTTCTGGCTATTTAAAGCCTTGATAACATCATCGGTTACGTCAGCCTTAGGACTGACATAAGCCGCTTCTTGAACAATGATGTCAATTTTTCTTTGCTCTGCAATTTGCTTTAATACTAAGTTTGCTTTTTCAGCAATCTTTGCGCGCTCTTCAAATGTACGTTGATTGAGATCCTCAGTAAATTCGCGTTGCTTGCGTTGTAATTCACGGTCTTGATCGGCCAATTCACGTTGACGACGTACACGCTCAGCTTCATTCATCACTGCGGCATCACGATCGAGCTTTTCAGCTGCAGACTTAATTTTTTGGGCAGCATCGCGCAGATCATTCTGACGCTTGGTAAATTCGTTTTGCAAGCGAGTTTGCATCGCTTTTGCTAAGTTGGACTCATTAAATACTTTCTCGGAGTTCACAACTGCAACACGGGTTCCCGCGTCTTGAGCAAAAGCCTGTGAAGCAGCAATCGCTGTCACAGCAGCAAGAACGCCGACTTGAATCCATTTTGAAGATTGATAAAACTTCATAAAACTTTCCTTAAACAATTAAAACGCTGTACCTACCTGGAACTGCAAACGCTGGATATTGTCCGTTGGTTGTGACTTATACGGAATACCATAGCTGAATTTCAAAGGTCCAAGCGGTGATATCCATGATAAACCCAATCCATAGGAGTATCTTAGAACTAAATTGATGTTTTGCCCAAATGCATTACCACCGTCTACGAAGGTAAATAGGCGGAGGGTTTTATCTACCCCAGAGCCAGGAACTGGGAATGTGTATTCCACATTACTAACAATCTTAGACTGTCCGCCCGTTGGCTGATAAGCGCCAATATAGGTGTTGTAGTACTGCGGTCCTAAAGAGCCTGGAGAATAGCCGCGCACAGAACCAATACCACCTACATAGTAGTTTTTGGTAATTGGGAATGGATTACTGCCGTAAGCCTGGCCATAACCCACTTCACCATTAAAGGACAGAATATTGGCCTTTGAAAAGGAGTGGTATTTCTGATACTGGCCATAAATACGATAAAAAGTGAGGTCTCCAACAGGGGTTCCAACTTCGCCCGAGAGTTGCTCCAAAGATCCGGTCGAAGGAATCAATGAGCTATCGCGACCATCGCGCGCCCAACCAACGGTGATCGGAACGTTATAAGTTGTTACTGTGCCAGGATAGCCTGGTGAAGCTACCCCATAACTCATTGCGTAATTTAGATACGGTATTGGAGTGTTGGCAGAGGTTTTAATTTGAAAGGCCTCAAGACCAGTTCCAAAAAATACCCTGTCTACTTCTGTATAGGGCACGCCAAATTTAATATTCGAACCAACAGACTTGATTTGGTAATCAGGATCGCCAGCGTAGTACAAAGGCTTGGATGAGCGGTAGTACAAATCGGTATAGCGACTGATGCCATCCTCAGTAAAGTAGGGATCGTAATTAGAAAGGGTTAAATTCTGAGTAATCTTACCCAGAGATGCATTCAAACCAATTGCAGTGCCAGTACCAAAGGCGTTATCTTGGTTAATACCAGCAGACAAAATCAATTTCTCAGTGGAGGAGAAGCCAGCACCAATGGTAATTGCACCTGTTGGCTTTTCAGTAACCTTAACGTTGACGTCAACTTGATCTGGAGAACCAGGAACGTCTTCGGTGGTGATATCCGTCTCAGTAAAATAACCTAAACGACCTAAGCGCTTTTTAGATAAATCAATCTTATCGCTATCAAACCAAGAGCTTTCAAACTGACGCATTTCGCGACGAATGACCATATCGCGAGTTTTAGCGTTCCCAGAAATAGCAACTTGACGGACATAGATTCGGCGGCCAGGATCAACCACCAAAGTGAGATCTACCTCAGCTATATCGCGGCGGATATCCGGTTGAGGGTTAATGGTTGCAAACGCATAGCCATAAGAACCCAAGACTTCAGCAATCGCCTTAGTACTCTCTGTTAATCGAGCGGATGAGAAAGTATCTCCCGGCTTTAGAACAATCAACTGCATCAACTCTGATTCTTTACCAAGAGTTTCACCAGCTAAACGCACATCCTTAACGGTGAACTTCTTGCCTTCACGAATACTGATCGTTAGATAAATGCCTTTTTTGTCTGGCGTAATAGAAACCTGCGTGGAATCAATCACAAACTCGAGATAACCACGATTGAGATAGTACGAACGAATATTCTCTAAATCAGCAGTTAATTTTTGCTTGGAATACAGATTGTCTTTGCTGTACCAAGATAACCATCCGCCAGTTTTTAACTGCATCTCGCTTTTTAACGTGCTTTCACTGAAAGCTTCCGTTCCAATGAAGCTAATCTCTTCAATTTTAGCAACAGGCCCTTCATCAATATTGAAGTACACAGCTACTTGATTGCGCTCAACCGGAGTAACGGTAGCAACCACTTCTGCCGCATACATACCCTTACCAACATATTGGCGTTTTAATTCTTGCTCAGCTTTATCGATCAACGCTTTATCGTAAAAACGCGCTTCAGCCAAGCCAACCGCTTTTAAAGACTTGCGAACAACTTCAGGATCAAATTCTTTCATCCCGGTAAATTCAATACGGGCAATCGTAGGACGCTCTTCAACGATCACAATGAGCACATTACCCTGCGCTTGAATCTGGACGTCTCTAAAAAAGCCTGTGGTGTAGAGAGCCTTAATTGATTCCGCACCTTTTTCTTCGGTAAAGGTTTCACCCACTTGAACAGGTAGGTAACTAAACACTGTGCCTGGCTCTACGCGCTGCAAACCTTCAACACGAATATCTTTCACCACAAATGCGTCGGCTGCAGATGCATTCAAACTCAACCCAAGGGCAAAAAATACCAAGATGTGGGCAATGAAACGGGCAAAAATACGGAAAGAGTATGTCAGAGAATTCAAGGCGAAATATAGCGTTGTAAATCGTTAAACAAGGCCAGCAACGACATAGAAATCAGTAAAAAGAAGCCCACTTTTTGGAGCTGCTCCTGCATTGATGTCGAAATCCGCTTACCGGCTACCAACTCCCATGCATCATACAGTAGCTGACCCCCATCTAGCATTGGAAAAGGCAGCAAATTCAACAAACCAATGCTAATGCTCATAAGTGCTAAAAAGGCTAAAAATGGCTGCCACCCTACCTGAGCTGATTTACCCGCCATATCGGCAATACTGATGGTTCCACCCAGCTGTTTTAGGGAGGTGCTTCCAGTAAATAATCCGGCCATTAGCCTTGCAGAAACCTTGGTAACCACCCAGACCCTTCTAGATGCAAATACGATTGCATCTATTGGCCCTAACTTGAGATCCTGCCACTCTGCCAAGGGTGTTAAAGCAGGCAAAATGCCCAGCGACCGCATTGCATCGCCATTAGGGGTAATTTTGGGCAAATCTATGGCATAAAAGGCCTTAACTGAGCTTACACCGGCAGGAGTTTCAAGCTCTAGAGCAAACCCATTCTCCCCAGTAAGAGCATCCATCAAACTCCAGCGCAAGGAATTCCAGCTTGGAACAGGAGAAAAATCACCAAAAAGGGGCACATTATCCTGTCCAGAGCCTAAATCCTGCCATCCAATCACCCGATCTCCTGCTGCTAGACCGAGCTTGGCAGCAACGGAATGCTCAGGGGGGCTCTGCAAAACGGCTGGCAATTGTGGAGCGCCGGATATATAGATAAGAGTAAAAAAGATAATTGCTAGAAAAAAATTGGCGAAAGGGCCGGCGGCCACAATGAAAGAACGTTGCCAAAGCGGCTTTCGATCAAAAGCCTGAGACTCCTCGGCTGGTGAAATAGCTTGCTGAGGGTCTCGACCATCGAGCAGCTTGACATATCCACCTAAGGGAATCGATGCCAATACCCACTCTGTTTTATTTTTCGCGTGATAAGTCAATAAAGGCTTACCAAATCCAACTGCAAAGCGCAGCACACGAACACCACAGCAGCGGGCTGCTAAAAAATGTCCAAACTCATGAAAGCTAACCAAGACTCCAAGGGTCAATAAAAACGCAGCAAGAGTAATTAATGCTTGCAAAGAACATCCCTCACTACCGCTTGCGCTGTTTGACGAGCACGTGCATCAACATCCAAGATTAATTCTAAAGAGTCTGCATTAACAGAAGGGATGGTATTTAATACCTTCTCCACTACTACCGGAATCTGCAAGTACGGCAAACCCTCACCCAAGAAAGCGGCAACAGCAATTTCATTAGCAGCATTGAGAACAGTTGGCGCAGTGCCACCTCTGTAAGCAGCAGCAAACGCCAAAGAAAGGCACGGAAAACGTTCGAGTTCGGGTTCAGTAAAACTCAAGGAGGCTAGCTGCGTCAAACTCAATGGCGCCACACCAGCATCAATTCGCTCTGGCCATGCCAGGCCGTAAGCAATAGGAGTACGCATGTCGGGTTGACCCAACTGCGCCAGCACCGAACCGTCACGATAACGGACCATTGAATGGACAAGACTTTGCGGATGAATCAATACTTTAATTTTTTCTAAAGGTAAGCCGAATAACCAGAAGGCCTCGATAACCTCAAGACCTTTGTTCATCATCGTCGCAGAATCTACTGAAATTTTTCTACCCATCACCCAATTGGGATGAGCGCAGGCTTGCTCTGGAGTAATACTTGCCAGCTGTTCAAGCGGGGTATTTCTGAATGGGCCACCTGAAGCAGTTAACCAAAGCTCCTCCACCCCTAGACTAGGATTGGGATCTTTAGAAAATTGACTAGGCAGACATTGAAAGATCGCATTATGTTCGCTATCAATTGGCAATAACTCGCCGCCACCTACTTTCATTGCCTGCATGAATAAATCACCAGACATTACCAATGCTTCTTTATTTGCGAGCAGTACCCTTTTCCCTGCTTTAGCGGCAGCTAATGTCGGAACCAATCCTGCAGCACCTACAATGGCAGCCATTACAGCGTCACAATCAGATTCTGTAACTGCGCTCACTAAGGCTTGTGGTCCATACAAGACTTCGGTATGTATTTTTCTATCTAGTAAAAGCTTAGTTAAGCGGGCTGCACCAGCAGCATCCGCCACAACAGCAATGGCTGGATTAAATTCAGCACACTGCTCAGCAAGCACATCAACCTGTTTTGCTGCAGTTAGCGCAACCACCTTAAAACGATCTGGATGCGCGCGGATAACGTCTAGTGTATTGACACCAATAGACCCAGTTGAGCCTAGAATAGCAACTCGCTTCACAGACATCAGACCAACCCCGCCAAGAGTGCTGCGATTGGCATAGCTGGAATCAAAGCATCTACACGATCCAACACACCACCGTGACCTGGCAGCAAATGAGACGAATCCTTAACGCCAGCCAAACGCTTTAGCTGGGACTCAAATAAGTCTCCAAAAATACTGAAGGCAGTCAACACCGTCACCATCAAGAACATCGGAACCCAACCAAAGCGGATGGCCCACGCACCAAACAAAGTAGATTCGAAGGGCAAAAAGTAAACACATAAGAATGCGTAAACATAGCAAAGTATTAAACCACCAATAGCGCCTTCGATAGATTTTCCGGGGCTAATTTGTACTGCAAGTTTATGTTTACCAAAAGCTTTACCAACAAAGTATGCGCCAATATCTGCAACCCATACTAGGGCAATACTGCTGAGCAAAAAGATCAGCCCCAGCTCACGCAAGAACACCAATGCAAACCAAGTAGCCGGCAACACAATTAAACCAAGCACTACATAAAAAGGCCTCAGCTTTTCTAATGAGAGATTCATTCCCTTAGCCAATATAAATGGCGCAATAAAGAACCAGAAAATAACAGCTAGAAGTAATAAAGCAAATTGCCATGAGGCGTTTTGCATAGCCAGCAAAAGCAAAATAATCGCTAAACAAAATAATGCATATATCCAAGCTGCTCGCCCTGCTTCAGGCGCAAGCAAGCGACTCCATTCCCAAGCAGCAGCTAACAAAGCTACCAAAAAGAAAGCGCCAATGTAAATTTGGGGAAGTAGAAACAAGATAGGCAGCAATACCGCCAGTAGGACAAGGGCGGTAATGACTCTGGTTTTTAGCATGAGAAATGTACTTGGTAACGAACTATGTCAAATTGCATCACTCATGGCTTGCGATACAAGCTGAGCACTAGTACGACCAAAGCGGCGCTCGCGCTGGGTAAACCAGTCAAACGCCTTATGTAATTCTTTCTCATCAAAGTCGGGCCACAAGACATCTGTGAAATACAACTCGGTATAAGCTAGTTGCCATAATAGGAAATTACTTACGCGCTGCTCGCCACCAGTACGAATAAATAAGTCAGGCTCTGGAGCGAAAGCCATCGACAGATGAGGTTGAAGTAATTCCTCGGTAACTTGCTCTGGCTTTAAATTAGGATTGACAGATAGACATCGACGCATTGCTTGCAAGATGTCCCAGCGACCACCATAGTTTGCAGCAATCGTTAATGTTAAACCTTTGCAGGCAGCAGTCTTTTGCTCGGAAAATTCCACCATCTCTTGAATCGCGGAATCAAAACGGCTTAAGTCGCCAATTAAGCGCAGGGCAATATCATTTTCAGCAAGGCGAGATACCTCGCCCTTGAGGGACTTGAGAAACAGCTTCATCAAGAAACTCACCTCTTCTGGTGGGCGGCGCCAGTTCTCAGAACTAAAAGCAAATACTGTCAAATACTCAACACCAAGCTTGCGGCATTCTCCAACAATCTTGCGAACTGCACTCAAACCCTCTGAGTGTCCTGCAACGCGAGGCATCATGCGCTTGCTAGCCCAGCGCCCATTCCCATCCATGATGATCGCCACATGGCGAGGTATCACACTCACCTCTGGAATGACTAGGGTTGAACTGGAATGTTGAGTCATGAAAATGTGAGAATTCAGGACGGCTTAAACCGTCATGATCTCTTTTTCTTTTTCAGTAATGATCTTGTCAATATCAATTACTGCTTTATCAGTCATCTTCTGAATTTCATCAGTAGCACGACGTTCATCATCCTCAGAGATTTCTTTGTCTTTCGTTAAGCGCTTGAGATGCTCATTCGCATCACGGCGTAAGTTACGTACGGCAATCTTTGTATCTTCACCTTCGCTTTTTACAACCTTAGTGAGTTCACGGCGACGCTCTTCAGTCAAGGCAGGCATTGGCACACGAATCACGGTACCCTGTGACGCTGGATTTAAACCTAAATCAGAATCACGAATCGCCTTCTCAATTACCGCAACCATAGTCTTTTCAAAAGGCTGAACATTAATAGTGCGGGCATCTGCCAAACCTAAGCTGGCAACTTGGCTTAATGGCGTTGGATTACCGTAGTAATCCACCTGAATGTGCTCCAAAATTCCTGGGTTAGCACGGCCAGAGCGAATCTTGGCTAAATTGATCTTCAAAGCCTCAAGAGACTTTTGCATCTTTTGATCGGTATTGGTTTTAATTTCTGCTGC